>CAYYZU010000090.1:0-7425 GCA_964476205.1 uncultured Actinomyces sp.
GGATCCGGGGAGAGGAACTGACCGAGCGCGGGATGGTACGGGCGCGCTCCAATGATCGTCACGCCGCTCGCCCCCGCCAGCGTCTCCTGTCCCGCCGCCGACTTCCATCCGTAGGACGGCAACGTCGAGGGCGCTGGGGTCGCACCGAGCGGCTCGCCGTAGGGCCCGTACACCGGGGCGAGGCCCGCGGGCTCGGGAGCCGCGTTCGTGCCGGTGGCCAGCGCGGGGACATCGACGCTTACGAGCGCAGAGCCATCGATGCCCGCCACGGTGAGGGTCGCCCCTGCCCCCGGTGCGGTCGTGACGCGCGCGCCTCCGGGGAGGGGGTACTGCACCGACTCGATGCCCGTCGCCGCGCCATCGACGACCGTCAGACGGAAGGGGCCCGCGTAGCGGATCGTGCTGGACGAGTCTCCGTCGCCCACGGTCTTGTCCAGGATCTGCGAGCCATAGGTGTCGAGAGTCGTCGCGACGAGGCTCGCACCGTCCGAGGCGACCTCGTCGACCTTGACCGCCTGACCGCTCACACTCCAGGTCATGGCGAGCGCACTCGGTCCGCTGATCGCGGTCACACGACCGAAGGCATCGTGGGTGATCTGCGCGGGCTCCTCGCCGGCGATCAGCGGATCACTCGTCGACACCACGCGCCCCTGGGCGTCGTAGCAGGTGGAATACGCCACGCCGTCACGCGAGCCGGAGGTGCGCAGGGCGTCCGCACCGGCGCCTGCGTAGCCGCCGGGGCATGACGAGGACTGCTGGCCGAAGCCGTACTCGAAGACGGTGCTCGGGCCCCCCCGCGCCGCGATCGACGCCTTCGCGAGGCGGCCGGCGGAGTCGTACGAGTAGGTGCGGGTGCGCACGAGGGCTTCGGTGCCGATGACCTCCGTCACCCTGCCCTCGATGCGGCCGAACGCCGACCGGGACACGGAGTCGACCACCGCGGTGAACCGCGGATCCTTCGTGCGGACGGTCAGCTGCTCGGGAGCACCGCTACCTGAGAAGGCGTACGACGCGCGGGTGCCGTCGGGGTAGGTCACGGAGGCCAGGCGCCCGGTCTGGTCGTCGTAGGTCATGGTGGCCGCAGTGACCCCGTTGACACCCAAGGTCATCGGCTTCGCGTCGCGCGGGTTGTAGGTGTACGCGAAGCGCAGCGGCGATCCGGCTCCCGCGGGCGGCGTCACCACGCGAGACGTCGGATTGCCGAGCACGTCGTAGGCCGTCGTCGTCACGGCACCGGCGATGTCGGTCACCGTGACGTCGCGACCATGAAGGTCCATCGTGCGCGTGCTCACCACCGACGTGCCCGGATTGACCGGTGCGGCCGGCCCGTGCGTGATCTCGATGCTGGTGACGCGAGCATCGCCGCCGACGGCATGATCGATGTCGATGCGCTCAATGAGCGCGCCGTCCGCGTCGTACGTCGCAGACTGCAGCTGCGCGCCCGCGGCGTCGTAGGCCATGCAGGTGGTCTGGGTCGCGCCACCGTCCCCGGTCACGACGCCCGCGAGCTCGCGACCACGGATGTCGTAGTACATCGTCATCGCGGTGCCATCGGGGCGGCGGACCGTCTTGGCCTGGCCCGAGGCGACGGCCGAGCCGGTGCAGGGGCTGGGCAGCGAGACGTCACCGGTGTTGGGCCAGTACTCGGTCTCCTGCACGCGTCCGCCCGCCGTGGTCTTGGTGAGCACGCGACCCCACAGGCCCGCCTTCGGGCTGACGTCCTCGTAGGCCATGCGGTTCACGAGACCACCCGGCTGCGTCGTGCTCGAGGGGTTGCCGAGTGCGGGATCGTCGTACTCCGTGATCGTGCGCGCACCATCGGCGGATCCGGGGAGCACGTCATTGGACTTCGACTGGGCATTGAGGAGGTAGCCCGGACCCACCTCGTCCATCGGGATGCTCTCGAGCGGGTCGCCATCGGGCGCCGCCTGCACGCCGAAGAAGCCGCTGCCAGCCGCCCGAGTGACCTGGACGACGACGTCCTTGGGTCCTGTCGGCAGTCCCTTGAGTTCGCAGACGCCCTGGGCGACGACGCAGGGAAGTCCCGCGACGATGAGGCTGACCTCAGCATCGGTGGACGCGGACACCCGGAAGACCCAGCCGCGGTCCGCCCCACGACGGTCCTGTGCGTCGGTGGGCGTCCACACGCCGCTCGCCTGCGCGGAGAACGGAGCCGGCGATCGGCCCTGCCATGAGTAGGAGAGGCCGCCCCGCTCGCGGTTCGCAGCCCAGTACTCCGCTGAGGCAGCGCCGGCAAACTGCGGCTGCGGATAGACCTGCGCGCGCAGACCCGCCCACGGCGTCGCCTTGGTGCCTTCGATCGTCGCGTCGTAGACGGTCGTCATGACCGGGCTATCTCCGGCGGCGCGCGCCCGGGGTGATCCCGTGAAGGGACCCTGGGTCTGCGTCACGACGCCGAGGTCGTTGTAGTCGTAGCGCGTCGCCAGGCCTTCGGGCGACACCGCCCACTCGACGCGTCCGTTGGCTGCCGGGTCGAGCGTCATCGTCAATCCCGAGGCGTCGCGCTGCGCGATCGCGCGCCATGTCACCGGATCGAGGTAGTAGGTGGTCGTGAGTCGATAGCCGCCCTCCCCCGTCGTGCGCACGATCGAGGTGCTCGCCGTGGATGCGCCAGGGGCAGCGAGATAGGCCTTGACAGCGGCAAGGGACGCAGACGGGAACTCCAGGTCCTGCGTGGCGCTGGGACCGCCGGGGGTCGCGGGGGCGTCGGTCAACGTGGCGGCGCGACCTTCGCTGTCATAGGCCACACGCGAGATCACTCTCGCTGCGGCCGGATCCGTCGTCGCCGCGACGCGAGATGCGAGTGACGCGCGAGTGGAGACGAGTCGACCGCGCGTATCCCAGCCGAGGGCGGTGCCTTGGTTGCCCGGCATCTTGACCAGCGCGATCTGGGCGCCTCCCTCGACGCCACTGGCGTAGCCGATCTCGGTGCGGACACCGCCGGGGTAGCTGATCGAGCAGAGGTCGCCGTCCGGCGCGGCCGCGAAGCCGTGGGAGGACCACTGGGGACATGCGCCGCTCCCCGCGTAACCGAGGTCCAGCGCGCGGCCCACCTCGTTGGTCACGCGCACGAGTCGTCCCGCGCCATCCCATGCCATCTCGGCCGCGACCATCCCCCGCGACTCGACGCGCACGGCGCGCCCGTCGCGGAAGAGCGTGGTCACTCCCTCGGCATCGGTGAACTCCCACTCGGTCGGACTGACCCGGGTGAGGGAGTTGGCGAATCCGGGGACGGCGTTGCCCGCGGCCATCTCGTAGACGCCGAGGGGATTGCGCACGTACGTGGCGAGGGTGCCGTCCCATCCGGTGAGGGTGACGACCTCGGGAAGCGTCCCCGCCGTGATGACGGAGTTGCGGCCCGCGCCCGCGATCGGGCCGGCGGGGACCACGGGCTTGGTGCGGGGTGCACCAGCCTTGGATGAGGGCGAGTAGACGGTGACGCCATCGGCCACGATGCCGACGCGCACAGCTCCGGAAACATCACCCAGGCGCACGTCGACGACCGACGTCCGGCCGGCATCGATGAGCTTGGCAGCGGCGATACCACGCACGCGTACCCAGTCGCCTGACGCCTCGCGCCGCTCGACGAGGACCTTGTCGGCCTCGGTGAGGGATGCGGTCGGGTAGTCCAGGATGACCCTCGTGACGGCACCGTCGCGCGCCACCGTAGGCGACTCGGGCCGCACGACCGCGGCCGTGCGCTCGTCGCCGTAGCTGATGGCCGCCCAGGGCGATCCACTGGTGACGTTGACACGCCAGCCTTCAGGCAGGCCAGGAGAGGACGGCTGGCCGCCCAGCCAGGAAAGCCCGACGCGCACACCTCCTGCCGGACCGGCGAGCGGCTCGGACTGCCACGACCAGCCCAACTGGCCGGTGACCGACGACACCGACATGTCGGCGAAAGACAGCGACTTCCCGACAGCCGTCCCCGGGGGCGCGACGTTGAAGGTGCCGATGTCCTGCCAGGTGCCGGTCAGCTCGCCGCGGGCATCGAGCTTCTCTACCTGCACGCCGTAGCTGCGCCCCGCCTCGAGCGTCGCGGGCACGCGCCACCAGCCCTTGTCGAAGGCACCGCGGGCGACGACCTCGGCCGCGCCTCGGCCGGAACTGATGTCGTAGACACGCGCATCCACGCGATCGATGTCAGCGAACCGCGGCTGGTGCAGCCACGGCTGATCACCCGACGACACCGTGCCGCGGGGCAGCACGACGTAACCCTGCGGTCCCGCCGGCCACCGTCGCCCCTGCGTGGCAGTGGAGACGCCGATCGGACCCGCGGTCTCGATGCCAGCGGGGTCCACCGCATCGGGCACGGCCTGCGCCGTCGTCTCGGACGCGCCGTCCTCCGCGGAAGCGGGCACGCTGACGAGAACGGAGGACAGCAGGGTCATCGAGGCCACTGCGGAGACAACCGCTCCCCAGGGGCGGCGCGCGCGCGTCATGCGAGTCCTTTCGTCTCGGCGGGTGGGCTACTTGCAGCCGGTGCCGGAGTAGGTGCTGAAGGCGCCCGCCAGGTAGAGCTTCCAGGTGAAGTTCGCGCTGACGTCGGGGATGGACTGGTAGTCGGACTGGTCGGCGAACTTGAAGTTGGTGTCCGACCAGCAGGTGGCGGGCACGACCTCGACCTTGGCCTTGTCGACATTGGGCTCAGTCGGCTTGCCGTCCTTCGTCGTAGCGTCGTGGACGCGCAACCAGTACCTCTTGGAGTCCTCGGGTAGCGGCCACAGCGTCGGCACGATTCCTTCGATGCAGTGGCGGCCGGTCCGGTCATCGCTGTCTGTGCCCGTGGTCGAGGAGTCACCCATCGTCTTGTCCTTGCACGAGCCCTTGTCGTCGAAGTTGCTCACATTGAAACGGAGAGTCACGCGCACCTGCGGGCGCTCGAGCTCATCGCCACGGATGTTCTTCGGCCACGTCCAGGTGCCGTTGGAGTCTCCGACGAGGAGGAAGGTCATCGACTGCGGGCCCTCCGGCTGCCCCCAAGCTCCGAGGGTGAAGGTGCTTCCCCCTCCCGGGACGGTGTAGGGAGAGGGCTTCGAGAAGTCCTGGCCATCCCGGCGCTTGGTGAACTCACCTGCCGAGTAGTCGTACGTCGTGCCGCCGGACGTGAAGCTCGGCCAGGTGCCGGCGCCACCGTTGACACTGGCACCGACGATGCGCCAGGACAGGGCGACGTCGCGAAGGCTGGGGTCCTCGTCGATCTCGTAGCCGGCCGGGATGGCCATGCGCGTCGCCGAGGTGATCTCCGAGCGCAGCGCCGTCGCGAAGACCTTGTACTGGAAGGCCCAGGCGCGCAGCCACCCTCCGGTGTAGATCTCCTGCCAGCAGCCCACGGGGGCCGCGCCGTCGACCGTGCAGGAGCGCGGGTAGGTGCCCTGGTCACTGCGCGCCTCGAGTCCACCACGCTTGGAGATGGAGTAGCGCGTGGTGAACGTGAGGTCCTTCATCACGTCGTTCTGGCACGCCGGAGCGCGGCCTGCGTTGGCCACTCGGGTATCGCTCCCGTCGCCCACGAACCCGGTGCCGCTATTGACCTTGCCCCAGAAGGTGTCGCTGGCGCTGCCGGACTTGCCATTGGGCGTCCCGCGGCAGGTCCAGGTGTACCACCCGGTCGGGCCGTCGTAGTTGGTCTGGCGAGCGTGGCCCCACCACTGCGGGCGAGCGCCCTGGGAGTTGCTCGACGTCTTCACCTGGCCGTCGTAGTTCCAGGTCTTGACCTTCGGATCGTTGATGGCGCCGGGGCCGACGATGAAGGGGGCATTGGTGTGGCAGGAGTAGGAGTAGCCGTCCCAGAAGTGATCGGTGCTGTACTGGCTACCGCGCACGATCTTCTTGCTTTCCGTGACCTTGATCCCCTCCATGTTGGGGGTGCGCTGGCCGATGTTGATGGGAGCGGGCTCCGGCGTCGTGAGCGTGGCCCTGCCCTTGTCCACTGACAGCCTGCTGATCGTCACGTCCTGCGGGATCTGGTTGACCATCGCCTGGAGTGCCCAGCCGCGGTTGATGGAGTTGTCACCCGCCCAGTTGTCGATCTCGCAGTTGGTCCGCTGGTCGTAGGAGGCCTTCAGCGGGGGGCGCTTACGCACCGTCTCGAGCGTGCCGACCTTGGTCTGCTCCGTGAGCAGGTTGACTCCGAGAGCGGTGTTGATGTCGTCCGCGATGCTGGCGACGGGAGTAGCCTCGCGCGGCGCATCGGAGAAGTAGCGATCGGCGTATGTCGACTCCGGCTCGCCCGCCAGATCGAGCAGGCCCCAGGAGGCGCCGGACTCGCGCAGGCAGAACACCAGCCCTCCCTTGGGGTAGACGGTGAGCTGCGGGCAGGAGAATCGACCGGCGTCACTCTCCAGCCGGAAGCCACCGTCGAGGAGGTAGCCGTCGGAGTGGTTCTGGGCCACCGGGATCTCCAGCGTGCGGATGCCGCGCAGATCGGCCTGGCCGAGGGGCACCACGCGCACGCCGAGGTTGCTCAGCCGCTGGGCGAAGCCCTCACCGATGACCAGGCGCGACAGGCCGAGCCCGGTGGTGACGTCCTTCAGGCCGCGCGGCTCGACCTGCCGTGCCGCTGGCGGCGCCACGGCGGCGGCCGGCAGGCCAGCGCTCACGAGTGCGGTCACCGCGGCCACGGCGGTGATGCCCGCGGCGATTCCCCAATTCCGACGCCCCATGGGGGCCTCCTTCTTCTCCATCGTGCGCTTCAGTCGTGCTCTTCATTCGTGCAGTTCATCGCCGGGCCTATGCCCGCTTCTTCTGCCTACTCCTCGGCGATGACCGAGAGACGCCGGGGCAGGTTGCCGGTCACCTGGTGCCGGGTCTTCTCCGCACCCGTGCCGAGGCTGAAGTTGAGCGTGAATCTTCCCGTACCGCCTTGGACTCCGACACCGGCAACGAGGCCGGCCTTCTCCAGGGCCTTCGGCACCTTCTTCGTCATTTGCTTCACCGTCATGGTGCCCGGATCCATGCGGTCCATCGTGGCCTGGATCAGGCTGGGGTCGACCCCTGCCTGCTGGAAGTTCTCACGAATGACGTCCTTGCCCATGACTCTCTGCGCATAGATCTTGTTCTCGCTGCGGTACAGGCGGAAGCCCTTGACGGCAGCACCGGCGCATGTGAGGGCCCCCACTGCGCTACCAATGGCGACAATCCACTGGTCGGCACTGACCGAACCGCTCTGCTGGGCCATTGCGGCGATCTGCACGCCTGTCGCAGCCGCGCCCACGACGGCCCCCGCGACACCGGTCGTGAGGGCGGTGATGCCCGCCTTCGCGCCGTTGAGCACGCCCGGGGCATTCACGAAACGGAAGGTGCCGTACGCGCCGCCTAGTCCGATAAGCAGGCCTGCGATCCCCAGGCCGCGGCGGCCTTCGGGACGCTCCGGCAGTTCGACCAGCGTGCCCAACGCGCGGT
>CAYYZU010000091.1:0-7346 GCA_964476205.1 uncultured Actinomyces sp.
GCCCAAGGGCTGCATGCTTACGCATGGCACCTTCATGTTCGAGGTGAGCAACATCGTCGCGGGCATGCCCCAGCTCTTCCCCGTCCAGGGCGCGTCCACGCTCCTCTTCCTGCCCCTGGCCCACGTCTTCGGCCGCATCATCCAGCTGGGCTGCATCCATTCAGGTACGCGCCTCGGGCACGCCCCCGACGTCAAGAACCTGCTGGGTGACCTGCAGTCCTTCCAGCCCACCTTCCTGCTCGCGGTGCCGCGCGTCTTCGAGAAGGTCTACAACTCGGCACAGCAGAAGGCGACCGCCGAGGGCAAGGGCAACATCTTCAACACCGCAGCCCAGACCGCGATCGACTACTCCAAGTCCCTCGACACCGGCGGCCCCGGCTTCGGCCTCAAGCTCAAGCACAAGGTCTTCGACCGGCTTGTCTACGGCAAGCTGCGCACGGCGATGGGCGGCAAGATCGAGTGGGCGGTCTCCGGCGGTGCGCCGCTCGGCGATCGTCTCGGTCACTTCTTCCGCGGCATCGGCGTCGTCATCCTCGAGGGCTACGGTCTGACCGAGACGTCGGCCGCGACGACGGTCAATCGCCCCGACGCCATCAGGATCGGCACAGTCGGACAGCCCTTCCCCGGCGCATCGGTCAAGGTCGCTGCCGACGGCGAACTCATGCTCGCCGGCGCCCAGATCTTCAAGGGCTACTGGAACAACCCCACGGCCACCGCCGAGGCGATCGAGCCCGACGGCTGGTTCCACTCCGGCGACATCGGTGAGATCGACGACCAGGGCTTCGTCAAGATCACCGGACGCAAGAAGGAGCTCATCGTCACGGCCGGCGGCAAGAACGTGGCCCCTGCCGTCCTCGAGGATCGCCTGCGCGCCAACTGGCTCGTGAGCCAGTGCATGGTCGTCGGCGACGCGCAGCCCTTCATTGCCGCTCTCGTCACGATCGACCCCGAGTCGTTCCCCGGATGGCTCAAGCAGACGGGCAAGCCCGAGACGTCAACGATCGAGTCGATGACCACTGATCCCGACCTCGTCGCCGAGATCCAGAAGGCCGTCGATGAGGCCAACAAGGCAGTGTCGAACGCAGAGGCGATCAAGAAGTTCACTATCCTTCCCGTCGACTGGACCGAAGAGGGCGGCCAGCTCACCCCCTCGATGAAGATCAAGCGCAATGTCGTCATGAAGGAGTTCTCATCCGAGGTCGACGCTCTCTACTCGTAACGCAGGCCCTGGCCTCGCGTCATGCCCGTGACGGCGTGACGCGAGGCCTTGGCTTTGTCGGAGTACTCCTCGTCTCACTCGCCACCGGCGACATGCCCGTGGCGACACTTCAGGTCGCCCTCGTCGCACTCATCGCGGTCCTCGCCCAGATCGGCACGATCCCGGCCCGGCCCGTGTGGCTGCGCTACGCCGTACTCATCGCCGAAGCAGCCGCCATCGCCCTCGTCGTCGTGACATCGGCGCCCGGCGATCGCCCGTCCATCGTCTACCTCGCTGTCCCGCCGATCGTGAGCGCCTTCGCGATGGGCGCGGCCGGACTCGCTTCCGCAGTCGCCATCGAGGCACTCGTCCTCGCCGTGGGGACTGTGCTCCGCGCACGCGACGACCTGCCGACGGGTGTGGTCGACCTCATCGTCGTCATCGCCCTCGGCTTCGCCCTGGGACTCGGCGCCGTCCTCACCACGCACCTGCGCGAGCGCATCGCTCCTGCGAGCACGGACTACGACGCCGCCCGGCGCCTGCTCATGTCCTTGCGCGACGTGGCGCGCCAACTGCCGGGTGGCCTCGAGGAGTCGGCGCTGGCGCAGGCGGCACTCGCGCGCTTTCGCACCGTGCTCCCCCACGACCGCGCCGAGGTCGTGATGCGCGCCGACGGCGGCCGACTGCTCACCATCGCCCGCAGTCCCGAGGAAGCGGCTGGATGGTCCCCCTCGCTCAACTCCGGGCTCTGGGGACAGGCATGGGAGTCAGGAGTCGCCGTTCAGCGCCTCGGTGCCATGGACGGCCCCGAACTCGGCGCCTCACGCGCGTGCGCCGTCATCCCGCTCCGGCTCGGCGACGAGCGCATCGGCCTGGTCGGCATCGAGCGTGCCGGAGGGCTCTGGCCGGTCGAGGACCTCACCGAGGCACAGGCGATGGCGGACGAGGCCGCACTGCGCCTGGACACCGCGCGCATCTTCGACGAAGTGCGCGATCTCGCCACACTGGAGGAGCGCCGTCGCCTCGCGCGCGAGATCCACGACGGCATCGCCCAGGAGGTCGCCGGCCTCGGCTTCCTGGTCGATGACGCCCTCGCTTCACAGCCCGACGCCACCACGCGCGAGAGCCTGCAGCGCATCCGTGACGAGCTCACGCGCATCGTCACCGAGCTGCGCCTGTCGATCTTCGACCTGCGCACCGAGGTCGGCGCGGGCATCGGTGAGGCACTGTCGTCCCATGTGCGCGCAGTCGGCGCCGAGGCGGGCCTCACCGTGCATCTCGTGCTCGACGAGGACCCCACGCGACTGCCACCCGGTGTCGCCCCCGAGATCCTGCGCATCGCCCAGGAGGCGGTCGCCAATTCGCGACGTCACGCCCAGGCCCGCACGCTGTGGGTGACCTACCGCGTGACCGAGGGCAACGCCTTCCTGCGCGTCGCCGACGACGGCCAGGGCATCACCGAGGGCCGCGGCCGCCCGGACAGCTTCGGCCTGACCATCATGCGCGAGCGGGCGACCCGCATCGGGGCCAGCCTGACGGTCAAGCGGCGTAGCCCCCAGGGCACTGTGGTGGAGTTGTCCCTGCAGGCAGCCGGACGATCAGGCGAGGAGGGGTCGTGACCATCACCACCATCACGGTGCTCCTCGTCGACGACCACGAACTCATCCGCGAAGGCCTGCGCCGCGCACTTGAGCGCGAGCCCGACGTCGACGTCGTGGCCGAGGCAGCCAGTGTGGCCGAGGGCATCGCCATGGGCCGCAAGACCGAGCCCACGGTGGCCATCGTCGACCTGCGACTGCCCGACGGCAACGGACTCGACATCGTCCGCGCCCTGCGCGCGCAGTCCGCCGAGATGGGCATCGTCGTGCTCACGATGTACGCCGGCGACAACCAGCTCTTCGACGCCCTCGATGCGGGGGCGAGCGCCTTCGTGCCCAAGAGCGCGCCCGCGGAGGAGATCGTGGCCGCGGCGCGGCATGCAGCGAGCTCACCCCACTCCTTCACGTCGGCCGACCTCGCCGATGCGCTCAAGCGCCGCACGTCGCCCCAGGGCCCGCAGTTGTCGCCGCGCGAGCGCGAGGTGCTGCAACTCCTCGCCGACGGCATGGGCGTCTCGCAGATCTCGCGCCAGCTCTTCATCTCCGACTCCACGACGAAGACCCACATCTCCAAGCTCTACGACAAGCTCGGCGCGGGCAATCGCGCCCAGGCGCTCATGACCGCACTCCGGCTGGGCCTGCTCGAGGCCCCTGACGACGCTCCGTGACGATGGCGCGCATCCGCGGAAGCGTCGTCGCCCTGGTCGTGTCCTGGGTGGCCAGCAGGCTCCTCCTGCTCGGCACCCTCACCGGCACCGTCCCCTACCCCGACGGTCCCTCGGTTCTCAACGACGTCAAGCTCTACGCCGAGTGGTCGAGCCTGCTCGTCACCGGGCGATTCCCCATCGGCGACGACATGTGGCAGTACCCGCCCGGCGCGGGGATCGTCTTTGCCATCGCGGCCCTGATGGGCTCCAACCCCGTCGCAGCGTTCGCAGTGATCGCCCTGCTCTGCGATCTCGCGACGCTCGCAGTGCTCGCCATCGCCGGACGGCGCCGCAAGGTCGGCATCGACGCGGCATGGGCCTGGGTGATCGGGGCGCTTCTTGTCGGGCCGGTGTGGCTCGCGCGCTTCGACGTCGTGCCGACCCTGGCCGCCGTCGTCGCGCTCGTGCTCGTCGCGCGTCCCGTGTGGAGCGGGGCGGCCGCGGCCGCGGGCACGCTCCTCAAGGTGTGGCCCGGCCTCATGCTCATCGCACTGCCGCGCCGATCACTGCCACGCGGCATCCTCGGCTTCGTCGTGATGTCGGCGGCGATCCTCGGCGGCGTGATGCTGTGGTCGACCGGCGGCGTCTCCTTCCTCGGCGAGCAGGGAGCGCGCGGACTGCAGGTCGAATCGGTCGGCGCGCTCCCCTTCATGGTGTGGAACGTCTTCACCGAGGTGCCGACGGAGTTCCGCTTCGGGGCAATGGAGGTCGACGTACCGATCACGATCCCCCTCGGCCTGGCCATCACCCTTGCGGGTTTCGCCGTACTCGGCGCACTCGGCGTGCTCCGGCTCCTCGGCCGGCTGGAGACACTCGGTCCGGCCGACGTCGCGCTCGTCGCGTTGCTCGTGAGCATGGTGACCAGCCGGGTGCTGTCGCCGCAGTACTCCGTCTGGGTCGTGGGCGTGGCGGCAGTGACCTTCCTCGATCCCACGAGCCGCATGCGCCGAGTGGTGTGGCTGCTCGTGCCGTCGATCCTGGTCACCCAGGTCATCTACCCCTACGGATACGGCAGCTTCCTCAACGGCGACTGGTGGGCCGTCGCCCTCCAGGTCATCCGCGTCGGCCTGCTCGTTGCAGCCACAGTCCTCGGACTGTGGATCGTGCTGCGTCAGGCACTGCGTCGCGGTGTCAGCGAACCTGCTCCACCAGCGCCAGCCGCTGCAGCGGCGTCGGATGGGTGAAGAGCAGCGCGTAACGCCAGCGCGGCGGCTCCAGTGTCGACCTATTGGTGACGGCTAGGCGCACGAGCAGGTCGGCATAGGCCTGCGCGTCTCCCGTGATCGCGAGCGCCTCGCGGTCGGTGCGCGCCTCGAGCGCGCGGCTCACGGTGACGGCTCCGATCGATCCGACAAGGGAAGCGACCAGCGCGACCGCCACGACAAGCGGCACCATCCGCGCATCGCCCGCGGTCGATGCGCCAAGGCGTGTGCGTACGCGCCGCGAGAGGACCAGGCCCGCAGCGAGGGCAGCGGTGCCCCCGGCCGCGAGCCCGGCAAGCAGCGTGCCGACCGCGACATCGCCCTCGCGCACGTGGATGAGCTCGTGCACCACGAGCGCATCGATCTCCGCGGGTGATGCCGTGCCCGAGACCGTGTCGTAGATCGTGACGGCACGCGTGGGGCCCCAGCCCGACACGTGCGCATTGATCACCGGCGAGCGGTCGGCCATCTCGACGACGGTGACGGATCCGACGTCGACGCCGATGCGATCGGCCATGGCGAGCACCCGCGCGGTGAGCGCGGGATCGGCCGCGGTGCCCTCCAGTCGCTGGATGAGAGGCAGGACTGCCGAGGTGGCGAGCGCGATGAGGACGGCGCCAGCGACCACCGCGATCCATCCGCGCCGCGGCCAGCGTCGCAGGATCGCGAGTGCGATGCCGACTCCGAGTGCCCCGAGTGCGACGAAGGCGAGCGACTCCCCCAGCCAGCGCAGCCACCAGGTGCCCCACGGCTCGATGAGCAGCCCGTAGTCGCGGCGTGCCTGGGCGGCGAGCAGGACGAAGGGAAGCGTGACGATGCGCGTGGCCGCGAGCAGTGCGGCGGCGGCGAGGACACTCGCGAGGAAGGGCTTGCGGTGCGGGCCGATGCGCGCAAGTGCGTCGCGTACCGGAGCGACGAGGAGCACGACGAGCGCGAGCGCGGCGGGTGCGATCCACACGAGTACGCCGGGTAGCCACGCGGCGGCGACGTACGCCTCGATGTCGCTGACTTGCTCGGAGGTGAAGGCCGCGAGTTGGTCGGTCGCGAGATCCGCCCAGGGTGCGGCGGCGGCATCCCAGGGCACGAGGAGGAGGGCTGCGACCACGGCAGCGGCGTACAGCGCGAGGGCGGCAATCAGCGCGGAGCGGGCCGGGGTCACCCCGCCATCATGCGACGCCCTCCTCCCCCGTCACCAGGCGAAGGGGCGGGACGAGCCCGGATCCGGCGAGGACAGCGAAGGCAGCCTGCTCTTCGCCGCCGATCTGCCCGGGTGGGCCCAACAGGACGCTCACGATGCAGTCGCCACAGGCCGCTGGCCGGGCCAGGCAACTGGCGCAGTCGATCGTGAGGTCGCCGGGCGTGCTGTCGCTGCGTTCGCTCATGCCTCGAAGGTAGGCAGGGGGTCCGACAGCCAACTGTGGATGTGGTGCGGCGCGGTCGTCCACGAGATGCCTACTCTGCGATCCCGCTGCAGCGAGTGCCGTGGCCGCGTCTTGGAAGATATTCCTTTTCTATACCTTTATGGAGTAGCCTGTGGCTTGGCAGTTTGAGTTTGACCCCGTGAAGTCGGCCTCCAACCTCGCCAAGCATGGGATCGACTTCGCATCAGCTCAAGCCCTCTGGCAGGACCCCGATCGAATGGAAATCCCCGCCAGATCGGGTGATGAGGAGAGATGGATCGTGATCGGTCGCGTCGATGGCCGCCTGTGGACGGCAGTCGTGACGAGGAGGCGGCACGCCGTGAGGCTCATTTCCGTGCGACGGGCCCGCCCATCCGAGGAGGAACTCTATGAAGGCCCGTGAGTTTGATGCCGCCTTTGATGACAATCAGGTCGACATCGTCGATCAACTCGACCTCAGCCGCGCACGGAGGCCCGGACGTGACGTGCAGCGGGTTAACGTCGACTTCCCGACCTGGATGGTGTCATCGCTGGATGCCGAGGCGTCGCGACTCGGGATCACTCGGCAGGCCGTGATCAAGACGTGGATCGCCGAGCGCCTTGATCGGGCGGCGCAGTAGGGGCGGTTAGACACCGCCGACGTCGTGGGGGCTATCGCCCTCGTGACCGGGCTCGGGGCGCGGGATGACCTCGATCCGGTCGGCATTGCCGCACCAGCGGCAGCGCACCTCCTCGGCCTCCTCCTCGAGCGTCTCGGTGCCCTCCACCTCAGGCGCGCCCGCGAGGTCGATATGCCAGTACTCCCGGGTGCGGGCACGGCGTACGACGTCGAATCGGGTGAGGTTGCCGCAGTGGCCACAGCGCCAGCGATGGCCCGCGTCGGGGATCGTCGCCATGGCCCGAGCCTAGGACGCGCAGGAAGGCAGAGGCGGCAGTGGCTCAGGGTGGGCGCCCGGGGTGTCGCGCCCGTCGATGTCGGACCTCGCGCCTAGCGTCGGGCGCATGCCAGGCCTCGTCGTGGAGCAGCAGCTCTCCCTCGATGACCTCGGCACGCCCCTGTGCGACGTCACCTTCGTGGTCGTCGATCTCGAGACCACGGGCGGCAAGCCCGTGGACGCGGGCATCACCGAGATCGGCGCCGTCAAGGTGCGCGGTGGCGAGGTGATCGGCGAGTACCAGACATTCGTCAATCCGGGCGTGCCCATCCCGCCCTTCATCGCCGCGCTCACCGGCATCACCGA
>CAYYZU010000092.1:0-7318 GCA_964476205.1 uncultured Actinomyces sp.
TCACGGGGATCGCAGCTCCTCCGATCGCGGTGAGCGGCGAGACGATGCCCATGGGTCCGACGGCGAGGGCAGCGTAGAGCAGGACCATGCCGAGAGTTCCGACGACGGCGGTGACCATCGAGAGCAGGATCACCTCGCGGTCGATCGTCCCGGGAACGATGAAGAGAGCGAAGAGCGTGAGGATGATCGCGCCCGCGGGGTAGTTGACGGCGATCACGCGGACGCTGCCTACCCGGCGCGCGCCGAGTCCACCGGCCACGTCGGCCGATCCCCATGCCACGCTGGAAATGAGGGCGAGCAGCGCGCCCATCCTCACCTCTTCCGTCGATGTGATGAGCGGCCCACTCTGTCAGAGGTATGTGGTCGCCGGAGGTATGGGTCGACTGTCGGGCTAGCCCGGCTATCCGGCGCGGCCTATCGACGGAAGGGGACTTCCTTGGTATGCACGGGGCATGACAGAGACCCCGCACCTGCGACGACGCACCTTCCTCGGCTTGGCCGCCGGCGCCACTGCGGGAGCCGCTGCTGCCGCGGCACTCCCCGCGACGAGCGCGGCCGCCACACCGGCCGCCGCCACGCCTGCCTCGTGGCCCGGCAAGCAGGCGTGGGAGGAGTTGCGTCGCCAGGTAGGCGGGCGCCTCATCCGCCCGACGCAGCCGTGGGCCAATCTCAAGCCGGGCGCCGCCGTCCCCGCGAAGTTCACGAACCCGTGGTACCTCGAGGAGCAGGCCGGCGCGACGCAGTCGACGGGCATGTTCAAGGCGTGGCAGTCCACCCCGAGTGGTTATGCGGTGGCCGCGGAGAGCGCGAATGACATCCAGGCGGGTGTCAACTTTGCGCGCAAGAACAAGGTGCGCCTGGTGGTCAAGGGCACCGGCCATGACTACTACGGACGCTCCTGCGGTCCTGCTGACTCCCTGCTCATCTGGACGCACAACATGCGTCAGGTCACCGTGCACGATTCCTTCGTGCCCAAGGGCGCGCCCGCAGGCACGAAGGGCGTCCCCGCGGTGACGACGACGGCGGGCAACCGCTGGCTGGAGGCTTACAAGATCGCCTCCGCCAATGGTCTTTACATCCAGGGTGGCGGCTGCACCAGCGTCGGTGCCTGCGGCGGATTCGCCTTGGGCGGAGGCTTCGGCTCCTTCAGCAAGCGCTTCGGCAGCGGGGCCGCGGGCGTCCTCGAACTCACCGTCGTACTCGCCAACGGCACGATCGTTACCGCCAACGGATACCAGAACTCTGACCTCTACTGGGCGCTGCGAGGCGGCGGCGGCGGGACCTTCGGCGTCGTCACCCACATGACCTATCTCGCGCACCCCGAGCCCACCATCTCCGGCTGGATCGGCGGCCCGATCACCGCGAAGTCGGACGCAGCCTTCCTCGAGTTGATCCAGCGCTACGTGGAGTTCGCGGGATCGACGCTGACGGATCCGGTCTGGGGCGAAGGCGTCATCCTCAACGAGGGCTACGCGATGGCGGAGAAGTTCGACACCGGCCTCAACGTCATGCAGGTCGGCACGACGTTCCTGGACATCACCACCGAGGCTGCCGAGGCCGCGTGGGAGCCCTTCCTCGCTCCGCTGCGCGCACGCCCGGAGGACTTCACCGTCGAAGTGAAGTTCAGCTCGCAGCCCTTCCGCAACCGGTGGAATCCCACCGTGACCGAGGCGATCTTCGACAACCGGCGCAATGCCCCGGCCGGCTACTTCTGGTGGACCGGCAATCGGTACGAGGTCGGCGCCTACTGGGGCGCCTACGACGGACGCGGCGTGCCGTGGTCCATGACCCAGGGTGCAAAGGCGCGGGAACTCGCACAGGGCCTCTTCGACGCGTCACGCACATCGCTCATCCTGTGGCAGACCAACAAGGCGCTGTACGGCGAGCACCCCGAGGCGAAGGCGCGCGACGAGCAGACCTCGATCAACCCGGCGGTCTTCAACAACGTCGCCTTCATCACCGTGGGTGCGTGGAAGCAGGGCAAGTACCCCGGCATCGATGGACATGAGCCTGATCGCGCCGTGTCGCAGGCGCAGTACAACGGCGTGATGGCAGCGTCAGCGGCCATCCACAAGGCCACGCCGGGCGGCGGCTCCTACTCCAACGAGGGCAACTACTTCCAGGAGGGCTGGCAGACGGAGTTCTGGGGGAGCAACTACCCCCGCCTGCTGTCGATCAAGAAGAAGTACGACCCCACCAACCTCTTCACCGTGCACAAGGGCGTGGGGAGCGAGGGCTACTAGCCGCTGGGCCCTCGCCTCCCCTGAAGTCATCAAGGGAAGGGTGCGGGCCCTGCTCAGAGAGGGCTGACATTCCGACTCTTTGACTTATTGCCAGTTGCACGACGCTTGAGGCGGTAACGGGTCGCACAACTGGCAAGAACCGAGCGAGGTCGTCGGCGGTCATCGTGCGGCTCAGGGCGAGTGACATCGATGCTCAGCCGCACCATGTGCTCGGGCTCCGGGTCCTAGCCGCTCTTGCGGCGGAATTCCCGCTTGCCGCCGGCCTTGGCAGAGGAGCCCTTGCTCGAGCCGCTGGATGAGGTCTGGCCGTGTCCCTGGTGCCCGCTCTGGGCCTTCTTGCGCTCGAGTGCCTGGCGGTAGCGCTCCTTCGGATCATCCGAGGGCGCGTCCGTCGCGGGTGTGTCCTTGTCTTCGGCCATGGCGCCAGTCTGCCAGTCGGGACGCGAGGGCGCCCCTAAGGCAGGGGTCGGCCGAGGATGCGCCGCAGTCCGTCGCGCAGCGTCCACGGTGGTCTTGTCTCGGCTTGCGGGGGAGGGGTGCCTACGGCGGCGAGGACGGAGTCATACGTCGCGCGCGGCATCACCGCACCCTCCCGTCGTACGGAGTCCGCCCGGACGGCAAGGAGCCGATCGCGACGCAGCCAGCTCCGCCTGCCCTCGTGGTCCCATGGCCCCGAGCCGATGGCGAGCCAGTCTCGGTCGTCTGAGTGGTCTCGGGTGGAGAGCATCATGCCGACGAGGCGGTGATCCTCGGCGCGGCCGAGGATCGCAATCGGACGATCCTTGCCGAGGCGTGCGTCCTCCTCGAAGGACACCCACGTCCACACGATCTCGCCGGGGTCGGGATCGCCGTCCATCTCGGGGGAGTACTCCCAGGCGACGGGCCCGCGATAGGTGTGCGCACCACCGCGCTCGGGCTCCGGTTCGCCGGCTGGGTCGCTCAAGCCGCGCCCAGGGAGATCAGCGCAATGGCAAAGGAGATGGGCAGCCCGAAGTCGTAGATGAGGATCAGGGTGTTGCCCGGACGTACGTTGCGCTCCTTGACCATGAGGCGCACGTGGTTGAGACCTGCGAGCACCAGGAAGATCGAACCGGCGACAGCCACGGGCAACCACGCTGCGGGCACGGTGGCGCCGGCGATGATCCCGGCGATCCCCATGCCGAGCGACGCAAAGCCGATCTCGTACTGGAAGCCGTTGGTCTGCCAGCCGATGTTGGCCGCGGTCTTCTTGGCGAAGACGGTGTGCATCACCGAACTCGCGATGAACATGCACCCTGCCGGCAGGAAGAGCAGCCATCGCATCACGGAATCCCAGGTGGTGTCATCGGGCACCGCTCCGGGCGCAGTGATGCCGGTGAGCGCGAAGACCCACGCCAGGACGAGCGTGAATGCCGGGATGAGAGTGCCGAAGGCCATGGCGGGAAGGTAGCAGCGCGCAGGCAGAGGAGACGGTACCGACGCTAGGCGCGCAGGCTCTCCTCGAGCGCACGACGCATGACGCCGGCGTCCAGCTCGCGGCCCGTCCACAGGCGGGCGTTGGTGAGCGCCTGGTTGACGAGCATTCCCAGGCCCTGGAGGGTCGTTGCGCCCCGCGCGGCTGCGCGCTGCAGGAAGGGGGTATCTGGGGGATTTGCCACGACGTCGGCGACCACCATGCCGGGGCGGATCGTCGCATCATCGACGTCGGGCGTGTCGGTGCTCGGGTGGAAACCGATCGACGTGGCGTTGACCAGGATGTCGACTCCTTCGGGCACGGCGTACGTGCCCACCCACGGGATGAAGCGCGCTTCTGCGGGAGTGTGCTCGCCCACGAGTGATGCGAGTTCTTGACCTCGCTCTATCGTGCGATTGACGATGGTGATCGAGCGCGCCCCGGCCAGGGCAGACTCGACGGCGATCGCACGTGCCGCGCCTCCCGCGCCGAGCACGACCATGTCGCGGCCGGTGGGGTCGGTGACTGTCTGCAGGGATCGCACGAATCCCTGCCCGTCGGTGTTCTCGCCCGTGAGATGGCCGTCTCGGTTGATCACGCAGTTGACCGCGCCGATGATGCCTGCCGAAGGTGCCATCGCATCGAGGTAGTCGAGGATGGCGACCTTGTGGGGGATCGAGCAATTGAAGCCGAGCCACCCCATGCCGATTGCACCGCGTACGGCGTCGCCGAGTCGCTCGGGTGGCACCTCGCAGTTGATGTAGCGAATGTCCAGCCCGGCGTGGGCATAGGCCGCCTCCATGACGGCAACGGTGGGGTTCTGGGCTGCCGACGTGGCGAACGACCCCGTCAGGTCAGCGAGGAAACTGGTCACGCTGCCCTCCTCTCGGTCCACCGGAGCCTAGTGGGCCATGATGCGCGCATGGCGAGCATCGGATTCCTCGGAGTGGGCACGATCTCGGAGGCCATGGTGCGCGCCATGGCTGAGCGTGAAGGGCCAGTTGATGCTCTGCTGCTTTCTCCGAGATCGGTCGAGCGTTCTGAGCGGCTCGCCGACGAGTTTGCCCAGTGCGAGCGACTCGATTCCAACCAGGCGGTCATCGACGCGAGTGACGTCGTCGTGCTCGGCATGCGTCCTCAGCAGGTCGATGAGGCACTCGCAGATCTGCGGTTCCGTAGCGACCAGGTTGTCGCGAGCCTCATCGCGGGCACTCCTCCCAGCGGCATCGCCCCCCTGGTGGCGCCCGCCACTCGGGTCTGTCAGCTCATCCCGCTGCCTGCGATCTCGCTGCAGCGCGGACCGCTCGTCATTAGCCCGCCCCTGCCCGAGGTGGTGGAAGCCATGGAGGGCCTCGGCGAGGTGGTCACTCTGGACGATGAGTCCCTCATCCGGACCCTGAGTTGTGCGTCGGCCTTCATGTCGACGTACTACGAGATGCAGAACGCACTCATCGACTGGATCGCCGCGCAGGGCATCGATGAAGCCACCGCGTCGCGCTACATCCGAGCGGAGCTGGATGGTCTTGCAGCCGTGGGCTGGGCCACGCCCGACTCCGAGCGCGCCGCACTGCCGCTCGAGCACCAGACGAAGGGCGGCCTCAATGAGCGGGTGCGGGCTCGCCTCCTGGAGACCGGCTGGTTCGACGGCCTCGTGGGTGCGATCGACGACGTCTATCGCACCGCACGACTGCGCTAGGGATGCCTCCCCCGCAGGGGGCACCTATAGTCGAGTGATGCGGGCATGGGTCGGGGGCACTGCCGCCGCCGTGATCGCGGTCGTATCCCTCGCTGCTCCTCCGGCCGCCCGTGCGCAGGTCGAGCCCGTCGCCATGATGCTTGCGGGCGCCGCTACGTCTGCCACCGACGCCACGCCCGTGCAGCTGGATGCCGATGTGTACATCCCCGAGGTGACACCGGCTCCTGCGGTCCTGCTCGCCCATGGATTCGGCGGCAGCAAGGAGGGGGTCGCCGAAGAGGCGCAGCTCCTGGCCGACGCCGGCTACGTCGTGCTCGCCTACACGGCGCGCGGCTTCGGCGAGTCCACCGGCCTCATCTCGATGAACGCTCCCGAGTTCGAGGTCGCCGACGCCTCGGCCCTCGTCGACTATCTCGCGAGCCTTGCCAGCGTGAGCACGGAGGCTCCCGGCGATCCCGTGGTGGGGGTGGGCGGAGGGTCCTACGGCGGTGCGCTCGCACTCTTGCTGGCCGGCTACGACGAGCGGATCGACGCGGTCGCCGCTGACATCACGTGGAACGACCTTGAGACTTCGCTCTTCGCGCAGTCGGCAGTCGATGGCGTGCAGCCCGGCGTACTCAAGAGTCTGTGGACCTCGCTCTTCTTCTCGTCGGGACTCGGCCTCGAGCCCGGTCAACCGGTGACGGAATGCGGCCGGTTCACCCCGGAGTGGTGCGCGGCGTACGTCGAGGCCGTCACGCAGGGCGTCGTCTCGCCCGAGGCCTCGGCTCTCATGGCCCAGTCCTCGCCTCGCAGCGTCGCCGACCGCATCACGGCTCCCGTGTTGCTCGGGGCCGGGCAGGCGGACTCGCTCTTCCCGCTCGCACAGGCGAATGCCAATGCCGAGCAGATCGTCAACGCCCCCGTCAAGGTTGTCTGGCACGCGGGTGGCCATGACGGAGGAATCGCGGAGACCGACCGGCTGCGCGCGCTCTCGCAGGCGTGGTTCGACCAGCACCTGCGTGGCGGCCCGGCCGTGAGTGACGACTTCGAGGTCTCCCTCGTCGAGGCCTCGGCCCTGAGTGATCGCGATCCTGGCACCGTTGAGGTGCTCTCGGCCTCCGACTATCCCGGGATCTTCGGCGACGGCACGACCGAGATGGCCGTCGCTGCGCCACCGCAACAGGTGCTCGCGCCCGCCGGTGGAGCTCCCGCAGCGATCACGTCCCTGCCGGGCGCCGGTGGACTCGCCAGCCTTGCCGGTGACCTGCTCGCGGTGCCGCTGCCGGGGCAGACCGCGGGCTTCTTCACCGAGTCGCTGCCAGCATCGATGCGCATCGTGGGTGCCACCCGCGCGCGGATCACGGTGAGCAGCGATCGACCGGTGGACCAGGCGGTGCTCTTCGCGTCCCTACGCGTTGTCAGCGCCAACGGCCGCCAGACATTGCCCCAGGGCCTCGTCGCCCCGATTCGCATCGATGATCTCGGCCCCGATCCGGTCACCGTCGACGTGGTGCTTCCCGGCATCGTTACGGAGGCAGCGGCGGGAGATCGCCTCGCGCTCGTCATCGCGACGACCGACCAGGGCTATCGCATGCCACCGGGGCCCGCGGTCTACACCGTGTCCGCAGACGGCCCGTTGCTCCTCCCGAGCCTGCAGGGCACCACGGCGTCGGTCGGCGTGCCGCCGTGGGTCTGGCCCCTGGGCGCGATCGTCCTCACTGCGCTCATCTGGCTCGTGGTTGCCCTGCTCAGGCCCCGGGACCGTGCCGGTGAGGCACGCCCCGAGCTTGCCGCTGTGCCCTTGGCCACGCGTGATCTGGCCAAGGAGTTCAAGGGCGGCCTGAAGGCAGTCGATGGCGTCACCTTCGAGGTGCCACCAGGTGTCGTGCTGGGGTTGCTCGGACCTAATGGCGCGGCCAAGACGACGACGATGCGCATGGCGATGGGTCTCATCCGCCCCACAGG
>CAYYZU010000093.1:0-7297 GCA_964476205.1 uncultured Actinomyces sp.
TCTCCTTGACGGTGTACTGGAAGCGCGTGGGACCCCACGGCACGACCACGCCGAGTGCCTCATGCCCCGCGGGGCGAACGATCCGGAAGTCCGCGCGCAGGTCGCCGGCCGCAGCCTTCAGCGTCATTCCGTCGCCCTCGGGGACGAGGTCGATCTGCAGAGCCTTGGTGCGCACCCGCACCGGCGCCACCCCGCTGCGGTCCGGTAGCCCCACGCGATGCAACGGCACGAGAGCGGAGCGCGCCACCTCACGACCGCCGGGCCCAAGGAAGTACACCGCGTGCAGCGCGGCGTAGTCGAGGTCGCTCACCGTCACGGCGAAGACGAGGGCACCCTGCGTGACGGCCCAGTACTCCCACCGCTTGGCCCGCCCGCGCCCGCGCAGATTGGCGCGATGCAGGGCCCGGCGTGACCAGCCGACCGCCGCGGGGTTGAGGCGTCCGCGGGAGTCGCAGAGGTCGACCGGCTCGGTCAATTCGGGCAAAGCCACGGCAGCATCCTGCCCGACGTGCGACCTCGCCAGGCAGCCACCACACTCGAGGGATGACCGAGGAGCAGACCACCGACAGCAACGGACTCACCCGGCGCCAGGCACTCGCTGCAGCAGCGGCACTATGCGGATTCGGCGCCGTGGCCGCGACGGGCACAGGAGTCGCACAGGCGTCAGGCACACTCCGCGTGCAGTTGTCGAAGTACCCCGCCCTCAGCAAGGTCGGTGGCGCAGCCCTCGTCGGGTCGCTCAACGGCGCATCCATCGCGGTCGTACGCACGGGTCGCGCGAAGTACGTCGCCCTCGATCGCAGATGCCCGCACGCCGGGGGTGTCGTCTCCCAGAGCGGAAACCAGTGGGTCTGCCCGCTCCACGGATCACGATTCGACTTCGACGGCGACAAAGTGAGCGGCGTCACACCCTCCGGGTTGCGCAGGCTCAATGCCCGCCTCAGCGGCGGCGTCCTCACCATCACGGGCTGACCGGCAGGCAACCCCGGTCATTGACCGGGCAGACTGTCCCGATGCGCCTGCGCTGGATCGCCCCTGCCGTGGCCCTCGGGCTCGCGGTCAGCCTGGCGGGTCCCGTGGGCGCCGCGCTCGCCCCCACTCCCACGCCTGTCGCGCAGGCTGCCCTCACGCGCGACAGCGCTGAGCCTCCCAACGTCCTGCTCATCCTCACCGACGACCAGCGGGCGAACACCCTCGTCGGCATGCCCCGCGTCATGGAGGAGCTCGTCGGGGAGGGCACGACGTACCCCAATTCCTTCGTCCCGACCTCGTGGTGCTGCCCGAGCCGCGCGAGCCTGCTCTCGGGCAAGTTCGCGCATAACTCCGGAGTGTGGGAGAACCTCCAGGCCTCAGCGTGGGGAGCATGGTCGGCATTCGCCAACGGCGGCGAAGAGTCCGACACCCTCGCGACGCGGCTGCAGAACGCCGGCTACCGCACGGGGCTCTTCGGGAAGTACCTCAACGACACCGTGGCGAAGGACGACGCCTACCTCCCGCCCGGCTGGGATGACTTCGACGCCTTCCTCGGCGGCAACTACACGCGCTACCGCCTGTCCTCGGACACCAAGCCCGTCCGCAAGGAGCGGCGCTACCTCACGGACGTGCTCGCCGAGCGGACGCTCGACTTCATCGAGTCGACCCCCGAGGACACCCCGTTCTTCGCCTACTTCTCCCCCTTCGCCCCGCACTATCCCTACGACGCGGGCCCCTACGCCGGGACCACGCGCGCTGCCGGACTGCTCGATGACATCGAGGCGGCGACGAACTTCCCGTCACCATCGACCAACCAGGCCGACATGTCCGGCTACCCAAAGTGGATGCAGAAGCTGGAGCCGTCGGACCTCTGGGACAACGAGGGGCGCAACAACGACGAGAAGATGACGTTGTCGGATGTCATCGAGCGCCAGGCCGACACTCTCATGGGAGTCGATGCGGCGATCGGTCGCATGATCGACGCACTGCGCGAGTCGGGTCGCCTCGACAACACCCTCATCGTCTTGGTCTCCGACAACGGCTACGCCTGGGGCGAGCACCGACTGCAGGGCAAGAACACGCCGTACGACGTGTCCGTGCGCGTGCCACTGGTGATGCGCCTCGACGGCGTCCTCCCCGCAGGCGCCGTCGACCCGCGGGTCGTGGCGGCCAACGTCGACGTCCACGCGACGATCCTCGACATCGCCGGCATCAAGCCTGGGCGCATCGACGGCCTCAGCACGCTCACCTCTGATCGCGACGGCCTCGTCATGGAGGCCATGCGATGGGTCGGTGCCCGAGGGCGGCCCGCCTACTGCGGCTTCCGCACCGAGGACCGGCTCTACGTGCGTTACTCCACCGGCGAGGAGGAGCTCTATGACTACACGCGCGACCCCTACGAGCTCGACAACGTCGTGGACGATCCGGCGTACGCCGCTGACAGGGAAGCCCTGAAGCGACAGACACGGCAGGCGTGCTCACCGACTCCTCCCGGATTCGCTTGGGATTCGCGCGAGGCGCGCCTGCGTCCGCCGACTAACGTGCAGGCTGCATGGGAGAGCTCGGACACGGCTGTGATCACGTGGCGTGCGCCTGCGAACGTCGGGACCGTCCTCCCCGCTTACCGCGTCTACCTCGGATCGACCACCAAGGGCCGGCCCGTGTGCGAGCTCGAGTCCGTGCGCCTGTCCAAGGGCCTGCGCTGCCGCGTGGAGGTCCCCGTCAAGCGTGACGAGGTCCAGGTCACCGTGGCTGCCGTGCGTGAGGGACAGGAGGCCGCGGCCGAGCCGATCGCCCTGCCCACACGTCCCGCCAGCGCCGGGCGCTAGCGGGCACCCGCGTCCACCCTCCACACGACAGCGGACCGCCCACGAGGGGCGGTCCGTGTCGGAGAGCGGAGGCGGAGGGATTTGAACCCTCGATGGGGTTTTAGCCCCAAACCCGCTTAGCAGGCGGGCGCCATAGACCGGACTAGGCGACGCCTCCAGGAACTTGCCGGGTCAGGTTACCCGGTCGCGGCGGGACACGGCACACTGCTGTCGCGTGAGCGCAGAAGACCCCATGGTGTCGACCCTGGTCATCGACTGCGGGGGCGGCGGGATCAAGGCAACCGTCCTCGACGACGCCGGCACCATGCGTGCCCAGCCCGTCCGGGTGCCGACTCCTTATCCCCTGACGACGAAGCTCTTCGTCAAGACCCTCGTCGACCTTTCCAAGAAGCTCCCTCAAGCCACCCACGCCACGGTGGGACTGCCCGGCATGATCCGGCACGGCGTTGTGGTGGCGACGCCTCACTACGTCACGGTCCGCGGACCGCGCACGCGGATCGATCCGGATCTGGTCACGCAGTGGCACGGATTCGATGCGCGCACAGCCCTGCGCGAGGCACTGGGCATTCCCGTCCTGGTGCTCAACGACGCAGAGGTGCACGGTGCGGGCGTCATCGCGGGCAAGGGCCTCGAACTCGTCCTCACCCTGGGGACCGGACTCGGGTGCGCGCTCTTCGACGGTGGGCATCTTGCTCCTCACCTTGAGCTCTCACAGGCACCCGTGCGCTGGGGTCTGTCCTACGACACCTACATCGGCGAGCACGAGCGACGCCGTCTCGGCGACAGCCTCTGGTCTCGGCGCATCGTGAGGTGCATCGACGGCCTGCGCCCGATGTTCATGTGGGACCGGCTCTACATCGGCGGAGGCAACTCCCGCCACATCACGCCCAGCCAGGTGACCAAGCTCGGCGACGACACCGTGATCGTGCCCAACGCCGCAGCGCTCGTCGGTGGCGCGCGCGCGTGGCAGCTCCACGTCGAGTACTAGGGCGTTGAGTGGCGGCTCGTGCACGCGACACGTCGTGCGAGCGACACACGAGCCGCCACTCAACGCCGTGTCTGACCGAACACCTAGTCTCTGCGCAGGATCGGGCGCGTGAGGCAGGTCGGACCGCCCTCGCCCTTGCTGATCTCGCTCGCCGCGTAGACATGCACTTCGCATCCGCGGGCCGCGAGCGCCTCTGCGGTCGCGTCGTTGCCCGATGCGATGACGACTACCCCCGGAGCAACCGCCAGCACATTGCATCCCAGCGTGAGCCAGTCGTCCTCAGGGACGGCCAGGAGTTCGACGCCGCGGCGCCGGAGCTCCTCCAGCATGGCCACGGGCGCGAGGCGTTCGTAGACGACAGCGAGGTCCTCGCGCACAGGCGAGACGACTGACATCAGGTGCAGGCACCACTCGGGGCCCTGATCGTGGGGTACGTCGTACACCTCCACGCGCACACCGCGGGGGCGGAGGATCTCCTCGAGCTGCGCCACAGCGACTGCATTCGTGCGGTAGGAGCGACCCACGGCAAGCGTGGCGTCGTCGATCCAAAACATGTCACCGCCATCGGCCGTCGCCGATCCGCTCAGCGACGCGACGGTGGGGATCCCCGCCGCCGCAAGATCAGCTGCGAGTCGCTCGCCCTCACCGACACGCACCTCTTTGGCCGAGCGCAGTGCGATGACCCCGTCGCCGATAGTGAAGGCCGGGTCGTAGGTGAAGCAGGAGTCGGGGAGTCCCTCGAGCGCGGGGAGCTCCAGCACCTCGCAGCCGAGCCGCTCGAGAATGCCGACGAAGGCCGCGTGCTGGTCGATCAGAAGGTCAATATCGAGTGGCTGCGCCCAATGCGCGCGCGCGAAGTCGGAGGCCGGCGCCGGTGGGCGCACCGCCACGCGCCTGAGCGGAGCCGTCATCGACGTAACGCCGTAATCCATGGATCCTCCTGCCAGATCGGGCATCGCTGACCCTAGCCCCCCAGGCGGGCGAGGATCGAGGAGAGGCGCAACTGGTTGTAGCGCAGGACGAAGAAGAACACGAAGTTGCCGATGAAGACGATGCAGAACCACAGCACGATCAACTGCCACGGATTGAAGGGCACGATGATCAAGAAGGTGAAGGCGGAGAGGAAGTGCACCCATTCGCCGCGGCGCACTTCGATGAGGTAGGCACGCAGACTTGCCGCATCCACACCGAAGAGGCTGGACTTGCTCTCCCCGCCCATCCAGGAGCCGCCTTCGGGAAGCCACTTCGCAAACCAGGGGATGCCCATGCGCCGGTAGGCCTGCACCCGATCCCATCGGGTGAGCTTGAGCGGTCCGATATCGCGAGCGAACCAGCGATCCGGGCACCGCGGAGCGATGAAACCGATGAGGAGCGCGCACGCCACCAGGATGAGGAAGTCGATGATGCCCAGGCGCAGCATCGCGCCGCCATCCATGCCGCCTCCTCGCCTCCTGACAAGCCGTCGACGAGCAGGCTACCCGCGCCCGAGTCGACCGCGATGTCGTCGACCAATGTCCGCAATCGGACGCCTCGCGGGCTCCGGCGACCTAGCATCTCCGCGTGGCTCTCTCCCGTCGTCGATTCATCGCGGCTGCTTCCGCGCTGGCTGCCTCCTGGGGCGTCTCGATCGAGACGATGGGGCGTGCGCTCTCCGCGCCCCTTCGCGCTGCCGACGCACCCACGACATTGCTGCAGACCATCAAGTTGTCCGCCCAGCCCGTGCGGGGTGACTACCGCACGCTCGTGGCCGGAGCGGGCGAGGAGTTCATCCCCCGCTACGACCTCCTAGGCCGAGAGGCCGATGCGACCCGTGTGTCCTCACGACGCTCCCTGTACTACTTCGCGCACCTGTCGGACATCCACGTCATCGACGCGCAGACTCCGGCGCGCATGGATGCCATCCAGAGCATCGCGCCCGAGCTCTTCACCGATGCCTGCCGGCCCCAGGACACCCTCACGGTCCATGTCCTCGCCTCAGTTGTCGACAGCGTGGCCGCCGCCCAGACGAGCACTGTCACGGGCGCCCCGCTCGCAAGCGCCCTGAGCACCGGAGACAGCGCGGACAACCTGTCTCAACTCGAGACGCGCTGGTACATCGACATCCTCGACGGCAAGGAGGTACTCGCCAACAGCGGGGCCTCGGGCGTATACGAGGGTCCGCAGGTCTGGTCGGAGGCGACGTACGCCTACCACCCGGGTGATCCCTCAGGCGATGTCTACGGTGCCCGTGGTTACCCCACGATCCCCGGCATGCTCGAGGCCGCGATCAGCAACCCCGTGTCGTCGCAGGGCCTGCCCGTCCCGTGGTACGCCGTCTACGGCAATCACGACGCGACCTATATGGGCACCTTCCGCCCCGATCCCGCGCTCTTCGCATGGGCGGTCGGCGACCGCAAGGCCGCCACCGGCGACGGCCTCGCCGTCAACTGGCTTCAGGGGTTCGCCAGCGACCTCAGCGCGGCGCAGATGGCCGCCAACGCGATCCGCCAGCAGTTCGGCCTGCTCCCCGGCATCAAGACCGTCACGCCTGACCCAGCGCGCAAGCTCCTTGAGCGCACCGACTTCATGCAGGCACACCTGGACTCCCCCGCCGTACCCGGTCCGGTGGGCCATGGCTGGACCCAGGCAAACATCGACACGGGCCAGACCTGGTGGACGGCCGATCTCACGCCCTACCTCCGAGTCTTCGGCCTCGACACGTGCAACATGGCGGCCGGTGCCGACGGAGCCGTGCCCGAGGACCAGTTCACCTGGCTGGAGGGCCAGCTCGCACAGTGTCAGGCCGAGGGGCGCCTGGCGATCGTGTGCAGCCACCACAACTCCTACACGCTCGAGAACGACGCCACGCCGGTGTGGGGTGGGCAGCGTCTCATCCACGCGGAGGAGTTCATCGCCATGCTCCTGCGCTACCCAGTGCTCGTCGCGTGGCTCAACGGGCACACGCATATCAACACACTGACGCCGCACGTGCGCGAGAGCGGCACGGGTGGCTTCTGGGAGATCACGACCGCCTCATGCGTCGACTTCCCGCAGCAGCAGCAACTCGTGGAGTTCGTCGATAACCGCGACGGGACAATGTCGCTCTTCGTCACCGCGCTCGATCACGCTGCGCCACCGACATGGACCCCGGGAGACCTCAGCCAGACGGGCCTCGCATCCCTCAGCCGCGAACTCTCGGCCAACGCCTGGCTGGCGATCCCACCATTGCGTGCGGGTTCACCCCTTGACCGCAACGTTGAGTTGCTCATGCCTGCTCCCTTCGATCTCTCTGCGATCACGGATGCCGCAGTCGAGACGGAGCAAATGAAGGCCCGCGCCCAGCTCACAGCCCATGGAGGTGCAGCATGAAGCGGCTCATCGCGCTTGGGTTCGCAGCACTGGCGCTGAGCGCGTGCTCGCAGGTGAGCGCACTCACTCCTGTCGGAGGCACGGCGATCACCAGCGTGCGCAACGCCACCTACGACGTGCTCGTGGACCAGCAGGTGCCGATTCTGGAGGCGCCGCAGTG
>CAYYZU010000094.1:0-7275 GCA_964476205.1 uncultured Actinomyces sp.
CGTACCACCTCAAGCGCCGGCAGTACGTCGGCGAGATGCGCTGGGCCTGGCGGACGGCCATCGCCATGGGACTTATCGCCGCGACGGGCCAGATGGTCGTCGGCGACGTGCTCGGGGTTGTCGTCACCGACGTCCAGCCGATGAAGATCGCCGCGGGCGAGGCCCTGTGGGAGACCGAGGGGCCGTGCGCCTCGCTTGGCATCGTCGCGATCATCGATCAAGAGGCCCGGGAGAACACCTGGGAGCTCTCCATTCCCTGCCTCCTGTCGATCGTGGCGACGAACTCCGTCGATGGAGTCGTCGTGGGCGCCAATGAGTTGCAGGAGCAATACGAGGAGCAATTCGGCCCGGGCGACTACACGCCCAATGTCTGGATCGCCTTCTACGCCTTCCGCCTCATGATGGGCTTCGGGCTCATCGGTGCCGCGTGGATGCTCGTCGCGTGGTGGCGCACGCGCAAGGGCCGACTGCCCGAGGGGCGCGTCTTCTGGGCTATCTCCATCTGGATCGTCTTCACGCCCTGGCTCGGCAACATGTTCGGCTGGATCTTCACGGAGAACGCGCGCCAGCCGTGGGTGGTCTACGACATGCTCCTCACGCGCGACGCGGTTTCGCAGATCTCACCGACCTTCCTGCTCATCAGCCTTCCCGTCTTCTTCCTTCTCTACGGCGCGTTCGCGATCGTGGAATTCATCCTGCTGCGGCGCTATGTCATTAAGGGCCCGCCCAGTGACGATGAGCCCATGGCGGGCCAGCCTTCGCCGCCTCGACCCGCGCAGGTGGCGTGATGGGCCTTCCCGAACTCTGGTTCGTCATCGTGGCCGTCCTATGGACCGGATTCTTCTTTCTCGAGGGCTTCGACTTCGGCGTGGGCATGCTTGCGCGCACGCTCGGATCCGACGAGGCAGAGCGCGGTCAGATGCTCACGGCCATCGGGCCCGTGTGGGACGCCGATGAGGTGTGGCTCGTCACGGGAGGCATCGCGATCTTCGCGGCTTTTCCCGCGTGGTACGCCGCCCTCTTCCCCGCGGCCTACCTCCCGCTCCTGCTCGTCATCGTCGCCATCGTGGTGCGCGCCGTGGCAATCGAGTACCGCTCCAAGCGGCCGGGTCCGGTGTGGCGCTCGCGCTGGGACACAGCCGTGGCCGTGGCCTCGCTCCTGCTCGCCTTCCTCTTCGGGGTCTTCTGGGCCGGAATCGTCCACGGCATCCCCATCGATGCGAGCGGACAGTTCGTGGGCCGCAGCCTGCTGTCCTTCATCAACCCCTATTCCGTCCTCGGCGGCCTCACGTTGCTGGCCTTCTCCCTCGCGCACGGCGCGACGTTCCTAGCCCTCAAGACAGCCGGATCGGTGCAGCGCAAGAACGAGGCGTGGGCGACGCGATTCGACTTCGTGGCGGGTGCTCTCATGACGGCCTTCGCCGCGTGGACGTACTGGTCTTACTCACGCGACGATGCCATCGCCCTAGGCGTGGGGATCCTCGCCGTCCTCGGCATGCTCGTCGCCCTCATCGCCAACCTCCGCACGAGGCCGCTGCTCGCATTCTGGGCGCATGGTGTTGCGATCGCTGCCTTCGTGGCATCGATGTTCATCGCGCTCTACCCCAATGTGCTGCCCAGCACCCTGGATCCCGAGGCAAGCCTCACCGTCGCGGGTGCTGCCGCGAGCCCCTACTCGCTGGGAGTCATCACCGTCGTCGCGGCCGTGGGCTTGCCGATGGTCATCGCCTATCAGGCATGGTCCTTCTGGGTCTTCCGCAAGCGCATCACGGTTGAGGACGCCCAGCGCTCGCACTACGCGTGAGATTCACCTGCTCGCCTACGCCGTCGTCAGGACGATCTTGCCGATCACGTCGCCATCGGCGAGCTGGACGAACCCCTGTCGTGCGTCAGCAAGGGGATAGGTCGCCGAGATGGTCGGGCGCACGCCGGATGACACGACGAGGTCGATGAGCCGCTCGAGTTCCTCGCGGGTGCCCATGGTCGACCCGAGCACCTCGAGCTGCAGGAAGAACACGCGGTTGAGGTCGGCTGGCGGGTTGGGGCCGCTGGTCGCGCCGCACACCACGAGCCGGCCTCCCGGGCGAAGTGACTTCAGCGAATGAGACCAGGTCGCCTCACCCACGCTCTCCATGACGGCATCCACGCGCTCGGGCAGGCGGGCGCCCGGCTCGAAGGCCTCATCGGCACCGAGGGTGAGTGCCGCCGCACGCTTAGCCGCATCGCGGCTCGTCGCCCAGACTCGCGCGCCCAGCTGCTTGGCGAGCTGGATCGCCGCGGTGGACACGCCTCCGCCCACGCCCTGTACGAGCACGGTCTGCCCGGGCTGGACCTGCGCCTTCGTGGTGAGCATGCGGTACGCCGTGAGCCATGCGGTCGGCAGGCACGCTGCCGAGGCGAAGTCGAGGGCGGCCGGCTTCGGCAGGACGTTGCGCTCGGGGACGCACACGAAGTCGGCGAGCGTGCCGGGGTAGACCTCGGAGAGCAACGAGCGCCGAGGGTCCAGCGTCTCGTCGCCGCCTCCGGCCGCAGGATCCCCGATGACGCCGTGCACGATGACCTCGGTGCCGTCGGCGAGCACGCCGGCGGCATCGCACCCGAGGATCATGGGCAGCCGCTCGGCGGGCAGGCCGACGCCCTTGAGACTCCACAGATCGTGGTGGTTGAGGCTCGCCGCACGGACCGCGACGCGCACCCAGCCCTCCGCGGGCTCCGGGTCGGGGAACTCGCCCACCGTGAGACCCGACAGCGGATCATCGGGGTTCATCGATGTGGCTGCAGCGGCGAGCATGGTCCCTCCCGGGTGAGATCAGTGAGCTCAGTGAGATCAGGCTGTCAGGTCGCGCAGGCCCGCGATGAGGCGGTCGACGTCGTCATCGTCGGAGTAGGGCGCGAGTCCGACCCGCACGCCACCGGCATCGCCGAGGCCGAGCCATCGCGACACCTCGAGCGCGTAGAAGTTGCCCGCGGGCGCGTTGACTCCTCGGCTCGCGAGATGCGCAGAGATATCGGCGGAGGCGTGACCGTCGATGGTGAAGGTCTCAGTGGGCGTGCGGTGCTTGGCATTGCTGTAGAGCCGGATGCCCGGGATGGATTCGAGGCCCTCGCGCATACGCGCATGGAGGGCGTCCTCATAGTCCTCGAGTGCTTCCATCGATGCGAGGATGCGGGCGCGACGATCACCCTCGCCCGGCACGAGGTCCGCGAGCACGTCGACCGCGGCGGTCACGCCGGCGAGGAGTTCATACGGGAGCGTGCCGAGCTCGAAGCGCTCGGGCACGACGTTGGTCGCGGGGAGCAGCTTGTCGGGGTGGAGTGTCTCGAGCAGGTCTGGCGATGCAGCGAGCACGCCGAGGTGGGGCCCCAGGAACTTGTACGGCGAGCAGGCATAGAAGTCGCATCCGATCGCTGCCACGTCGATGGGGGCGTGGGCTGTGAGATGCACGCCATCGACGTAGAAGAGGGCTCCGTGCTCGTGCACGCCCACACTGACCGCGGCAAGGTCCGGCCGGGTACCGATGAAGTTGGACGCCCCCGTGAGAGCGACCAGACGAGTCCGGGGCGTCACGTGACGCAGCACGTCGTCAGGAGCCATCTCTCCGGTCGCCGGATCGAAGTCAGCCCATCGCACGGTCGCCCCGGCGCGCTCGGCGTGGATGACCCACGGCCGCACATCCGCATCGTGATCGAGTCGGCTCACCACGACCTCGTCACCGGGACCCCAGTCCTGGGCGAGCGTGCGCGCGATGTCCATGGTGATCTGCGTCATGCTGCGCCCGAAGACGATGCCCCGGGGATCGGCTCCCAGGAGGTCGGCCATCGCCTGGCGCGCGCCGACGACGATGTCGTCTGCGCGGCGCTCCGCGGCGGTGCCGCGACCACGATTGGAGACCGCTGCGCGCAGGGTCTCCGAGATGGCGTCGGCGACCTCATCGGGCACCTGGGTCCCGCCGGGCCCGTCAAAGTGGGCGGCACCCTCACGCAAGCCGGGCACCCGGGCACGCAGGCGATTCACGTCGTAGGCCATGGCGTCACACTAGACGCCGGCCTCATGCGGCCGCCGGGGAACGGATCCACCCGCCACAATGAGCCGATGAAGCCCCGGGCATCGGTCGCGTCGATCGTCGTAGCGGTCCTTGTCGCCGTGGCAGCAGCGACCGCGACGTCGCCGGTGGCACTCGCGACAGCCTTCTGGGTGGGCGGTGGCGCCTTCGCGTCCGGACTGCGAACGGGTGCGCCGACCTATGCCGTCGCGGGCCTTCTCATCATCGTTGCGGCGTCGCTGGTCGTCATGGCGTGGGCGACCGTCCCTGGCATCGTGCGCGGTCGCCGGCGCCCGGCGATCGTCGCCGTGGTCGCGCTCGCGGCTCTTGGCCTTCTCTCGCTCACGCGCGCGTGGCAGGTTGCGGTCGCCTCCTGGGCGCCGCGGCCCATCGCTCTCGCGGCGATGGTCCTCGCGTTGATCGGGCTGATCGTGGTGCTCGTGCGCGCATCGCGTGACTCCGTCGTCGGAGATCCCGTCGTCGGCGTGGCCCCCGCGGTCACGGGAATCCTTGGTGCCTACGTCCTCGTGGCGGCCGTCGCGGCGCTGCCGGGATCAGGGATTCCGCAGTTCCCCCGGCCACCCTGGGTGCCGCAGGTGCAGGGAGACGCGACGGGGGGACAGCCCATGGCCGGCGCGCCTGCGCCGCGGAATCCCGCCTTGGCGCCGGGGGAGTGGGCAACGATCCACAACGACTCCTGGATGACGGACTCCTACTCGGCAGCGCTGCTGCCCGATCCCGCTGCGTCCGATGTCACCTCCTTCTTCGCGGGCGGCGACTGCGCCTCCCTGCTGTGGAATGACCGCGGCGAAGTCGTGGCCGTCTGCGTGAGTCCCACGGAGGTGCGCGCCTACGTCCTCAACGCTCGCACGCTCGCACCCCTCGCCGAACGTCGTCTCGCCGCACGTGAGCTGGCCGCCGACGCGCTCACCAACTTCTCCGGGGGCGGCTACGCCGTGCTCGACGCAGAGCAGCGCCTTGTCACGCCTCTTCCCGGCGGGGTCATCGCGCGATTCGACGCACGCGACCTCTTGCCTGTCGACGACTTCGATGTCACGGATGCCCTGCAGCCAGGAGAGGGCATCACGTCAGTCATCCCTGCTTGGAGTGGGTTGCTGTGGTTCGTCGGCCGCCAGGGCACGGTCGGAGTCCTCGACCCTGCGTCCGGAATCGCCCGGTCACTGCTCGCCGGTCCCGGTGGCACGCCCGTCGACATCGAGAACTCCTTCGCCGTCGTGGAGGACGGTGCGTACGTCGTCACCGGTGCTGAGTTGCTGCGCCTGAGCATCGCCGACGGTGCCCCCGTCGTGGACTGGCGCCTGCCGTATGACCGGGGGGTGCGTCTCAAGCCGGGGCAGACCAGTCGCGCCTCGGGCACGACCCCGACCGTCTTTGGAGTTGATGGCCGCTACGTCGCGATCACCGACAACGCCGACCCGCGGATGAACGTCGTGGTCGTCGATGTGAGCGGTGCCATGCCTAGCGAACTCTGTCGCGTGCCGGTGTTCGGTGAGGGGGAGAGTGCGACGGAGAACTCCCTCATCGCGCTGGGCGACGCGCTCGTCGTGGAGAGCAACTACGGCTACAGCGTCACCGCGGTGGCCGGCGGGCACTCGACCGTCCCGGGCCTGGCACGTATCGATGTCAGCCCGGGTGGGTGCGAGGTGGGGTGGGAGTCTGCGGGCATCACCATCCCGTCGCTGGTCTCCAAGGGACTCCTGGCAGACGGCGCAGTGCTCACCTACACCAAGGAGCCGAGCCTGCTCGGCACGGACGCCTGGTGGTTCACGGCCGTCGATGCGGAATCCGGGGAGGTGCGCTGGCGCAGGCTCGCCGGCGTCGGACCGCTGCTCAATAACCACTACGCGGCTGGCTACGTCGGGCCCGACGGGTCTGTCTACGTGGGCACGATCAGCGGTGTTGTGGCGCTGATCTCACGAGCCTGACCGTTCCCAGGTGACGCCCTCGGGGGTGTCCCGCACCTCGATGCCCAGCGCGATGAGGCCGTCGCGCAGTGCGTCACTTGACGAGAAGTCCTTTGCCGCGCGGGCGCGCTGACGGGCGTCGAGCAAGAGATCGATAAACGGGCCGACCACCTCGCGCTCGTCACGGAGCCCGGTCCGTGCGGCCGTAGCCAGGTCCACGAGCATCGCGCGGAGGATCGCGCGCGCGACGTCGATGTCATCGCTCTGGAGGGTGTCCGCGCTCCAGGCGTGGATGTCCTGCTCGAGGCCGAGGGCCTCCTCGAGTGCACGCTCCGCATCGCCAGTGGCGAGCGCGGTATCGAATCTGGCGCGACGAGCTTCGGCGTCGGCACGCAGGCCGGTGGATAGTGCGACGACGGGGGTAGCGGCCACCGCGGGTGCAGCTATGCGGGCACGGGCCTGTGCGTTTCCCTCGCCGAGCAGGGCTGCGGCCATGGCGTCCACAGTCGTCGACGCGCCGGCGGGGATGACGCTCTCGCGATCCCGGTAGCGAAGCGTGAGGCCGCCCGCGCCGCGCACGTCCACGGCGCCGGACTCCACGTCGATGATGACGGCGGTGTGCTCGTCGACACCGAGGATGCCGGCGTCATCGGCGAGCATGCCCTCGAGTTCGATCAGGCGCTGCTCGCCCATGTAGCAGAAGCGCGTGTCGTGGCGTCCGCCCTCGCGGTTGTCGTAGTGGGGGATGACGGCCGCGTTGATTCCCGTCAGGGTGCCGAGCAGGTCGAGTCCGGGCAGCCAGCGTGCCTCGTCACCGACCTTGTAGATCTCGTAGACGGGCAGCGACGCGGCACCGACGGTCACTGCGGCCGCACTGCCCATGACGAGCGAGCCGCCCCGCCGCACCAACTCGGCCAGGGTCGCCGGCATCGGGGTCTCCGCCCACTGCCTCAGGGCGTAGGACGGGCTACCGGGCCCAGCGAAGGCCCATGAGGCCCGCCCCAGGAGAGCCAGGGTCCGCTCTCGAGCCGCGGCGGGCTCGTCGCGCCTGCGCCAGGAAGCCACCGAGACGTCGACGCCCACGGAGTCGTGGAAGTACTCGCCGATCTTCTCGGTCAGGTCATCAGCGTTAGCCTGGAATCCGAACGGCGTATCAAGCATCGCTCTCGGACCTTCGCCCGCAGTCGCAATGAGTTCGCGGTGGACCTTCACCATCGTGGGAGAGGTCTCGCCGGATCCGATGATGACAAGACGAGCGGGCACCGGCCTAGTCTCCTAGACGGGTGCCCGCTCGCACGTCGGGGGCT
>CAYYZU010000095.1:0-7187 GCA_964476205.1 uncultured Actinomyces sp.
GGGCGAGGTAGGGGAAGGCGTCGTGGTCCCAGGCCACCTCGCGGCGCTCGCCGTCTACGCCCACGAGCCAGAGGGAGACGTCGGCATTGGCGGTGCCGGCGGCGGGATAGCGGTGCGGGCGCGCGGGGAGCTCGGGCTGCGCCGGATCGGCGATCCACCAGGTGCTCACGGGGGAGTCATCGCTGCGCTCGATGAGCAGGCCGGAGCCGTCGGCCAGCCACCAGTAGCCGCGCACGCGGTCCAACTCCTCAGCCGCGATGAAATCGGCGAGTCCCCAACTCACGTCATCTGAGTCAGGCGCGCAGAGCAGTTGCGGTTCGCCGCCGTCGATGTCCACGACGTACAGGCCGCGATCGCAGACGTAGGCGGCGCGCCGACCCGTCGGGTCGACACGCGGATCGATGACGGGTCCCGGTGCCGGGAGTGGCCGCGAGGTGCCGGGCTGCGCGAGGTGCACGGCGTAGGGCGTGCCGGAGAGCGCGAAGACCGCCACGCGGCCGTCGTGATCGAGCGAGTACTCGGTGATGCCCGCGCTGACCTCGCGGAGGCGCTCGCGGCGCGCGCGCTCCTCGTCGGGAAGTGACTCCGCGTCATCGAGCAGGTCGCGGGGATCGGCGATGCATGTCTCGGCACCGGTGGCCAGGTCGAGCGACCACAGGCACGTCGTCGCGTCTGCCCCGCCGCGCGAGCGTAGGAACACCACCTGTCGGCCGTCGCCCGCGACGGCGAAGGCACGGGGGGCACCGAGCCGGAAGCCGCGGGTACGGGCCCGCTGGCGCGGGTAGGACTCCGTCGATGCAGTCTCGGTCACGGCCCTATCGTGCCGCTCGCCCCTGGGAGTCCGCAGACGAGGGCGCATTACGCTTCGGGACCATGACCGACCGGCGGATCCTCCTCGTGCATGCCCACCCCGACGACGAGACGATCGGCACCGGCATCGCCATGGCCCGCTATGTCGACGAGGGGGTCGGCGTCACGCTCGTCACGTGCACTCTGGGCGAGGAGGGCGAGATCCTCGTCCCCGGGCTGGAGCACCTCGCCTCGGACCAGGAGGACCGTCTCGGCGACCATCGCTACGGCGAGCTCACCGAGGCGATGCGCCTCCTCGGAGTCGAAGACTGGCGGCTCCTCGGCGGTCGCGGGCGCTACCGCGACTCGGGCATGGTCGGTACGCCGCCCAACGAGCGGGCGGAGGCCTTTTGGCGCAGCGACCTGCTGGATGCGGCAACGCACCTGGTCGCGATCATCCGAGAGGTGCGCCCCCAGGTGCTCGTGACGTACGACGACTTCGGTGGCTACGGGCATCCCGATCACATCCAGGCGCATCGCGTGTCGATGTACGCGCTCACTCTTGCCGCGGCGGCGACGTTCCGCCCCGACCTGGGGCCGGCGTGGGAGGTCGCCAAGGTCTACTGGTCGGCGTTCCCGCGCAGCGTCGTCCGCGAGGGCATCGAGCGCATGCGCGCGGCAGGGGAGACCACCGGCTTCGCGGAGATGGACCCCGACGACATCCCCTTCGCTATCGACGACGCGCTGGTGACGACGGCCGTGAGCGCACCAGAGCTGCTCGACCGCAAGCTCGATGCCCTGCGCGCGCACGCGACCCAGGTGACGGTCGATGGCGGATTCTTCGCTCTGGCCGACAACGTCGGCGCAGAGGCCTTCGGCACGGAGTACTTCCGCCTCGTGCGCGGCCGGCCCGCGGGACCCTTCGATGCGTCGGGCCGCGAGACCGACCTCTTCGCGGGCATCTGATCGCGTGCGCGTTCTCGCCTACGTCGGGTGCCTGCTCGCGGGCCTCTTCATGGGGATTGCCGGGGCATTCCTGCAGGGTGCGCGATTCCTCGCGGGCGGGGTCACCGTGCCCTGGGGGATGGTGCTCGCGCTCATCTCGCTGCTGGTCCTCGTGCGGGCCGGCATTGAGCTGACGCGCAGTCGCTGGGGTGGCTGGATCGTGCTGCTTGCCTGGATCGCGACCACCGTCGCCTTCGCGGCCGAGTTGCCCTCCGGGGACCTGGTCATCTCGGCAGGAGGACGGCAGATGGCGTACCTGCTGGGAGGGGTGATCGTCGGGGCTGCCGCCGCCACCGTGCCACCGGTGGAGCGACTGCGCCGTCCTGGTCCGCCGTCGGCCGGGTGACTTGACTTCGGGAGGCTCCACGGGGAGGATAGTTGAAGATACAACTATCCATCTCGGAGGGTCCGTGACATTGCCCGCGCTGCCGTTGCGGTCCGCGCAACACGCACGTGTGTATGCCTACTATGGCGAGGACCCCGCTAGGGCGAGGACCCCGTGATGACCCACCTACTGGAGCGTGCTGCGTGACCGCCGAGGAAGCCCCGCCATCCGGGAACCCGGGCGCGGGCGGTCGTCGCACCCTCCTCGTGGTCCTCGGAACCGTTGCGGGGGCAGTGGCGTTCTACCTCGGGATGGTGCTGGGCTCGTCGAGCGACATCCCGGCCAACACGACGGTCCTCGGCGTCCAGATCGGGGGCATGTCGCGGGCAGAGGCCGTGGGCACGCTCGAGGAGACGATCACCCCCCTCTCGCTCGAACCGGTCGGGATCGCGGCCTTTGCCACGTCCGAGGAGCTCTTCCCCGCCGATGCCGGCATGTCCTTCGATCCGATTGCGACCGTCGACGCGGCTGAAGGTCGCCTCCTCAACCCCTTCTCGCTCGTCATGAGGCTCTTCGGCCCGCGCGAAGTCGATCCCGTCGTCGTCATCGACGATGCCGAGCTGAGCGATCGACTCGATGCCTTCGCGGATCTCATCCGATCGGATTCGGTCGAGCCCACCGTCTACTACGAAGAGATGACCCCGGTCCTCACGCCCGCAGAGGATGGACGTGACATCGACATCCCTGCCGCGGTCGAGGCGGTCGCGGGTTCGTATCTCGTGTCATCCGGCCCGGTCCAGCTGCCCGAGGTGATCCTCGAGCCCGCGGTCTCCAATGGTGAGGCCGAGGAGTTCGTCGCGGGCCCCGCCACCGTCGCGGTCTCGGCGCCGGTGACCATCGAGGTCGAGGACATTGCGCCCCAGGTGCCGCCTGAGGCCATCGCGGAGGCCACGCACTATCTCGTCGAGGGTGAGGCGCTGGCTCCTCAGATCGATGGGGCGATCCTTCATGAGTCGATCGCCAAGGAGCTCCAGCCCGTCGAAGAGCCCGGCAACAACGCGACCTTCGAAATCGATGCTGACAACGTCCCCGTGGTCGTCCCGTCGCGCGTGGGCCGTGGTGTCAGCGATGAGGTGCTCGCGGCCGCCGTGGCCAATGCGATGTTCACGGAGGGTGATGCCCGGGTCGCACCCGCCCCGGTCACGGTGCGCGATCCGGTGCTCACGACCGAAGATGCACTTCAGCTTGGCGTGATCGAGGAGATCTCCAGCTTCACCCAGCAGGTCAGTTACGTCGACTACATGGCGCACAACCTCGCCCTTGCATCGGAATACATCAATGGGACCTTGCTGCTCCCCGGCGACGTCTTCTCCATGAACAAGACCACGGAGAACAGGGATCCGGAGAACGGCTACATGGAGGGCTGGGTCATCGGCCCGGGTGGCATCTTCCAGAAGGCACTTGGTGGAGGGCTGTCCGCCGCGACGACCACCGTCTGGTCGGCTGCGTTCTACGCGGGGCTCGAGCCGGTCGAGGTCCAGGCCCACTCGATCTACATCTCCCGTTACGTCCCCGGTCTCGAGGCGACTATCGCGTGGGACGGCTTCGACATGAAGTTCCGCAACAACACGCCGTACGGAGTGTTCATCACCGCCGAGTCCAACGAAACCTCGATGACCGTGCGGATGTACAGCACGAAGATGTACACCACCATCGACGCCGAGGTGGGCGAGCGCTACGGGATCACGCCCAACCGCAAGATCTACAACGAGTCCGCGCAATGCTCTGCTCAGACAGGTGGGCCTGGATTCACCATCGACGTGGACCGCGTCTTCTACGAGGGTGATGTCGAGGTGGAGCGCCAGACCTTCACGACCACCTACCGTCCGGCCCCGCAGGTCGTGTGCGGCGCCAAGCCCGACAAGGACAAGGACAAGGACGAAGACGGCGGGGACCCCTCGCCCGAGCCCTCTCCGTCGGGGGATCCCACGTCCGAGCCCACTGAGTCCGTGGAGGAGCCGGCGCAGGCGGCCTCGGTTCGGGGGGTTGGTCCCACCCGCGGGACGTCGGGGCCGTCAGTCCTACGCGTGGGCGATACGGTGTGGCTGGCGTCATGACCGCTCCGGCGGCTTGGCCCAGCCGGTCGGCCTCGCCGCCCGCGCGGGGCGTCGGCGCCCGGCCGGTCAGCCGATCGGCCCGAGGGGAGCGGCGCTCCGGCGCCGCCTGAGCTCGAAAGGCCGTGACGTGACCTACGTCATCACCCTTGCCTGCGTGGACGTCAAGGACAAGTCCTGCATCGAGGAGTGCCCCGTCGATTGCATCTACGAGGGCGACCGCATGCTCTACATCCAGCCCGACGAGTGCGTCGACTGCGGTGCGTGCGAGCCGGTCTGCCCCGTGGAGGCCATCTACTACGAGGACGACGTCCCCGAGGAGTGGTCGGACTACACCGCGGCCAATGCTGAGTTCTTCTCCGACCTTGGGTCGCCCGGGGGCGCCGCCAAGCTCGGAGCCCAGGAGTTCGATGCTCCGCTGCTGGCCACTGTGCCGCGCAAGGAGTCGGACAACTGAGCCAGCTCGACGGAGGGGGCTCGGGCGTCCTCGCGAGCCTGCCCGACTTCCCCTGGGACCGGCTGGCCCCGTTGGCTGCGCGGGTGCGCGAGCATCCTCAGCCGGCGGACCTCTCCATCGGCAGTCCCGTGGACCCCACGCCGCCGCTCGTGCGCTCGGCGCTGGCGGAGGCCGCGGATTCCCCGGGCTATCCCACCGTCGCCGGTGCTCCGTCGACGAATGCTGCCTTCGCCGACTGGCTCGGGCGCCGCGCAGGCGTGAGCGCCGCGGGCCTCGGAGTCATCCCGTCGATTGGCTCCAAGGAGCTCGTCGCGCTGCTGCCCATGCTTCTTGGCCTCGGCGCGGGTGATCGTGTCGTGGTGCCCGAGGTGGCCTACCCGACATACGTCGTCGGAGCACTGGTGGCCGGTTGCGAGGTCGTGGCATCCGATGATCCCGAGGCTGCGCGCGGTGCGAAGCTCGTCTGGATCAACACCCCGGGCAACCCCACCGGTCGCGTCATGTCCGCTGCCGAGCTGCGCGCGGCGATCGAAGCGGCCCGCCGGCATGGCGCGGTCATCGCCTCGGACGAGTGCTACCTGGAGTTCGGGTGGGACGCTCGCCCCGTCTCGGCCCTTTCAGCCGAGGTGATCGGCGAGGATCCCACCGGCGTACTCGCGCTGCACTCGCTCTCGAAGCGCTCCAACATGGCGGGCTACCGCTACGGCGCACTGGCCGGCGACCCTGACCTCGTGGCGCGGCTGCTTGAGATTCGCAAGCACATCGGGCTCATGACGCCCCTGCCCGTGCAGCGAGCTGCCGAGGCGGCCTGGGCCGACGACGATCATGTCGAGGAGCAGAGGGGTCGCTACCTGCGGCGCCGCGATGTCCTGCGGCCGGCGCTGGAGGCGGCGGGGTTCCGCATCGATCACAGCGAGGCCGGTCTCTACCTGTGGGCCACCCGCGACGAGGACTGCTGGGAGACCGCTGCGGACTTGGCGGACCGCGGCATCCTGGTGGCCCCCGGGGACTTCTATGGTGAGCGCGGGGCCCGACACGTGCGCCTCGCCCTGACAGCACCCGACGACGTCATCGCGGCCGCTGCCGAGCGGCTGTCCGCCTGAGCGACCCGCGGCGCACGCAGGGCTGCCCGCGGGATACGGTGGGCGGGCCATCAGCGCCGACAACCGATCCCCACGAGGGATCCACTGGCACGGGAGGTACCCGCGTGACCGACGTGGTCCTGAACTACCCCGGGGGAGAGCTCCCTCTTGCCCGAGTCCCCTCGACGATCGGGGAGTCCGGGCTCGACATCAGCGCCCTGCTCTCCACGACGGGCGACGTCACCCTGGACCACGGCTTCGTCAACACCGCGGCGTGCTCGTCGGCCATCACCTACATCGACGGCGACAAGGGAATCCTCCGCTACCGGGGCTACCCCATCGAGCAGCTGGCCGAGTACTCGTCCTACCTCGAGGTTGCCTACCTGCTCATCTACGGGTACCTCCCCACGGTCGATGAGTTGGGCGACTTCAAACTCCGCATCAAGCGGCACACGATGCTCCACGAGGAGTTGCGGGCGTTCTTCGACGGATTCCCGCGTGACGCGCACCCCATGCCGGTGCTCTCGTCGGCGGTGTCAGCCCTGTCGACCTTCTACCAGGACGCACTCGATCCGTTCGACCCCGAGCAGGTCGAGATCAGCACGGTCCGTCTGCTCGCGAAGCTCCCGACACTGGCTGCCTACGCCTACAAGAAGTCCGTCGGGCAGCCGTTCATGTACCCCGACAACTCGCTGGGCTTCATCGACAACTTCCTTCGCATGACCTTCGGAGTGCCGGCGGAGCCCTACGAGGTTGACCCGGTCGTGTCCAAGGCGCTCAACATGCTGCTCCTCCTGCACGCCGACCACGAGCAAAACTGCTCCACATCGACGGTGCGCCTGGTCGGGTCCTCGCACGCAAACCTGTTCGCATCCGTGTCCGCGGGCATCAACGCCCTCTTCGGCCCGCTGCACGGTGGCGCCAATCAGGCCGTCCTCGAGATGCTGGAGAAGATCCACGCGTCCGGTGGTGGCGTCAACACGTTCATCCGTCAGGTGAAGGATCGGCAGGATGGCGTGAAGCTCATGGGCTTCGGCCATCGCGTGTACAAGAACTACGATCCCCGCGCCGCCATCGTCAAGAAGGCGGCCTACGACGTCTTCGCGGCCATGGACGTGAAGGATCCGCTTCTCGATATTGCGCTGAGGCTCGAGGAGGTCGCGCTCGCAGACGACTTCTTCGTCTCGCGCCGTCTCTACCCCAATGTGGACTTCTACACGGGTCTCATCTACAAGGCGATGGGGTTCCCCACGCGCATGTTCACCGTGCTCTTCGCGCTGGGTCGGCTACCCGGCTGGATCGCCCAGTGGCGCGAGATGATCAACGACCCGCAGACAAAGATCGGCCGGCCCCGCCAGGTCTACATCGGCGAGCCACTGCGCGACTACGTGCCCATCGAGGATCGCTTGACGTAG
>CAYYZU010000096.1:0-7161 GCA_964476205.1 uncultured Actinomyces sp.
AATGACCTCACGGCCGACTACGTCCACGAGAACTCGGCGTACTCCACATGAGCGCGCAGGACAAGGCGTCCGTCCTCGCCGAGGCACTGCCGTGGCTCGAGCGATTCCGTGGTGCCACCGTCGTCGTCAAGTACGGCGGCAACGCCATGACCGACGACGCGCTCAAGCGGGCCTTCGCCGAGGACATCGTCTTCCTGCGCCTCGCGGGCCTGCGCCCCGTCGTGGTCCACGGGGGCGGGCCGCAGATCTCCGCGATGCTCGATCGCGTCGGTATCGCCAGCGAGTTCCGTGGCGGCCTGCGTGTCACCACGCCGGAGGCGATGGATGTCGTCCGGATGGTCCTCACGGGCCAGGTGCAGCGGGAGATCGTCACGCTCATCAACGCGCACGGGCCCTTTGCCGTCGGTCTCTCCGGCGAGGATGCGCATCTCTTCACGGCCGAGAGGCGTGGCGCCGTGATCGATGGAACCGAGGTCGATCTCGGTCTCGTGGGTGACGTCGTCGACGTGCGGCCGGAGTTCGTCACTGCCCTGCTGGATGACGGGCGCATTCCCGTGGTCTCGACGGTGGCGCCCGATGCCGCTGGCACCGCCCACAATGTCAACGCCGACACCGCGGCTGCCGCCCTAGCTGTCTCGCTCGGCGCCGAAAAGCTCGTGGTGCTCACCGACGTACCCGGTCTCTACGCCGACTGGCCCGCGAGCACGGAGGTCATCGACGAGATTCGTGCGGCCGCGTTGCGCGACCTGCTCCCCGCGCTGGAAGCCGGCATGGTGCCCAAGATGGAAGCCTGCCTGCGCGCCGTCGAGGGCGGTGTGCCGCGGGCGCACGTCATCGACGGCCGTGTCCCGCACGGGCTGCTCGTCGAGGTCTTCACCGACACCGGCGTGGGGACGATGGTCCTTCCCGACGGGGAGCCATCATGACCACGCGCACGACTACGGGGGTCGTCCAGGGCGGTCTCGCCACGGCAGGCATCCAGGAGCGCTGGCGCGGCTCGCTCATGGACAACTACGGCACGCCGCCGATCGCCCTGGTCCGCGGCAGGGGCGCGCGCGTCTGGGACATCGAGGACAGGGAGTACGTCGATCTGCTCGCCGGCATCGCCGTCAATGCGCTCGGCCACGCGCATCCCGACGTCGTCACCGCCATCACGCGGCAGGCAGCCATGCTCGGGCACACGAGCAACCTCGCCATGACGCTGCCGGCGATCGCTCTCGCGGAGCGCCTCGTCAGCCTGCTTGATCCGTCGGGCGAGCGCGAGGGCCGCGTGTTCTTCTGCAACTCTGGCGCAGAGGCCAACGAGGCTGCCTTCAAGTTGACCCGGCGGACGGGACGCACGCGCGTCGTCGTCGCGGAGCGCTCTTTCCATGGCCGCACCATGGGCGCCTTGGCGCTCACCGCGCAGCCGGCCAAGCAGGATCCCTTCCGGCCACTGCCGGGGGAGGTGACGTCGGTCCCCTTCGGCGACATCGACGCCCTGCGTGCGGCGATCGACAGTGAGACCGCCGCGGTCTTCCTCGAACCGATCCAGGGTGAAGGCGGCGTGATTCCCGCTCCCTCCGGCTACCTCTCCGCGGCTCGCGAGGCGTGCAACGAGCATGGAGCACTGCTCGTGCTCGACGAGGTGCAGACCGGCATCGGTCGCACGGGATGGTGGTTCGCTCACCAGTCCGAGGGCGTGGCACCTGATGTGGTCACGCTCGCCAAGGGACTGGGCGGGGGCCTGCCCATCGGTGCCTGTATCGCGTTCGGTCCCGCCGCCGGCCTCCTCGGCCCCGGCAGCCATGGTTCGACGTTCGGCGGAAATCCCGTGAGCTGTGCTGCCGCGCTTGCTGTGCTCGACGTGATCGAGCGCGACGAGCTCCTGATGAGAGCGCGCGTTGCTGGCGAGCGTCTGACCGAGATCGTGGGGGAGTCCGAGCACGTGTCCCATGTCCGTGGACGCGGACTCCTGCTGGGCGCTGTCCTGACTCAGCCGCGTGCCGCCGACGTCGAAGCATCGGCACGCGATCACGGGCTCCTCGTCAACGCGGTCGCGTCCGACGCCATCCGACTGGCTCCACCGCTCGTGCTCGACGACGACGATCTCGCGCTTGTGGCGGAGCGATGGCCTCTCGCCGCCGGAGCGCTCACATGAGCAGTCCCCGCACCCAGGCGGCGAGGCGCACGCGCGTGGTCGAGATCCTCGGCGCTCGCAGCATCCACTCCCAGGAGGAGTTGCGCGCCGTCCTGGCTGAGGAAGGGTTCACCGTCACTCAGGCGACCCTCTCCCGCGACCTCGTGGAGTTGGGCGCGGTCAAGGTGCCTGCGGGCGATGGCCGAAGTGCCTACGCGGTGAGTTCGGAGCAGCCTCCCGACCGACCGGAGGCCGCCGTCGAGACGTCGCGCCTTGGGCGGGCGCTCCACGAACTCGCCGTCTCGATCGACCACTCGCTTAACATCGTGGTGGTGCGCACGCCGCCAGGCGGTGCTCAGTACCTCGCATCAGCTTTCGACGGAGCCCACTGGGGGTCGATCCTCGGGACGGTAGCGGGGGATGACACCGTGCTCATCGTGACGCGCGGCGTGGACGCGGGCGCCGAGGTGGCCGAGTCCATCCTGGCGATGGCCGAGGGACGTGCGGGCGGGCTGCCGTCCGCAGGACGCAAGACCTCAGGAGGGAAGAGATGAGCGAGCCCACCCGGCTCTGGGGAGGCCGTTTCGCCAAGGGGCCCGCCGAGGCGATGGCTGCGCTGAGCGCCTCCGTGCACTTCGACTGGCGCCTCGCTCCGTACGACATCCGCCAGACGGCCGCACACGCCCGAGTGCTCCATGGTGCGGGGCTGCTCGATGCCGACGAGCTCTCGCGCGTCATCGATGCGCTCGACACTCTGGCCGCCGACGTTGCGTCCGGGGCCTTCCTGCCGACCGAGGACGACGAGGACGTGCACACGGCCATCGAACGAGGCCTCCTCGAGCGACTGGGCTCGCTGGGAGGCAAGCTGCGCGCCGGACGGAGCCGCAACGATCAGGTGGCCACCGACTTCCGCCTGTACCTGAGGGAGCAGGCGCGGTCGATCGCGGAAGCGCTCATCGGCCTTCAGGAGGCGCTGCTCCTCCAGGCCGAGGCACACGTCGACACCATCGCCCCCGGCTTCACGCATCTGCAGCATGCCCAGCCCGTGTCACTGGGACACGAACTCGCCAAGCACGTCCACGCCCTGGCCCGTGACGTCGATCGGCTGCGCGACTGGGACGAGCGAGCGGCGCTGTCGCCCCTCGGGGCCGGGGCACTTGCCGGGTCCTCCCTCGGGCTCGATCCCGAGGCCGTCGCACGAGAGCTCGGATTCAGGGGAGCCCTGGCCAACTCCATCGACGCCGTAAGTGACCGGGATTGGGTCGCGGAGTTCCTCTTCGCGGCCGCGATGATCGGCGTGCACCTGTCGCGAATCGGTGAGGAAGTCGTGCTGTGGACATCGCGCGAGTTCGCCTGGGCGACGTTGGACGATGCCTGGTCGACCGGCTCGTCGATCATGCCCCAGAAGAAGAACCCTGACGTCGCCGAGTTGATCCGCGGGAAGTCGGGACGCCTCATCGGGGATCTCGCTGGATTGCTCGCGACCTTGAAGGGGTTGCCCTTCGCTTACAACCGCGATCTCCAGGAGGACAAGGAGCCCGTCTTCGACGCCGTCGACCAACTCCTGCTGGTGCTCCCCGCGGTGACCGGCATGATCGCCACCCTGCGCTTCGACACGGTGCGGATTTCCCTCTCCGCTCCGCAGGGATACGCCCTCGCTACCGACATCGCCGAGTGGCTCGTCCGCCAGGGCGTGCCCTTCCGAGACGCACATGAGATCGCTGGCGCGTGCGTGCGCACCGCGGAGGAGCGGGGCGTCGAACTGTGGGAGCTGGACGACGACACGCTCACGTCACTGTCGACGCATCTCACCCCGGGGGTGCGCGACGTGCTCTCACTCGAGGGCTCGGTTTCCTCGAGAGCGTCCTTCGGAGGCACTGCGCCCGTGCGCGTCCGCGAGCAGTTGGTCGCGGCCCGTGCGCTCGTCAACGACGACGCCGCCTGGGCGCGGGGCGAGTAGTCCCTTGGCCGCGCGGGCGGCCCGACGCGGTTGGGCGGGGGCCGCGATCGTGCTCGCCCTCCTCGCAGCCGTCGCCGCGCTACTGCCACCCCGCGGCACCCCCGGCGTCGAGGTGGCCGACCTGGGCGAAGCACTCGCGCTCGCGCTGCACTTCGCCGGGTATGCCGTGCTCGCTCTGTGCACCGTCCTGGCGCAGGGGCGACCGCGTGTCCTGCCCACCGCACTGTCGCTCATTGCCTACGCGAGCGCCCTGGAGGTTCTCCAGGGGGTGGTGAGTGAGCGCTCCTTCCAGGCACAGGACCTCATGGCCAATGCCCTGGGAATCGTCGTCGGCGTCCTCCTGGGCCGGCTTCTCACCGGACGGGCTCGCGCGTCTGGCTGACATCCGCCCACTGTCACACCCCTGCGGGAGGGTGAGGTCGTGGCCACCCGCCCCCGACGCGCCGGGGGGAGCGGACGTGGGCGGGTGGCCTCCTCGCCGATCCGTTGACCAGCGGCGGAGACGGGGCCCCAGACTGTTGCCATGCGGCGCGGGAATCGACTGCTTGCGGCGCACCCGACGACCGTCGCTCCGCGGCTGCTCGGATCACGCCTGGTGTCAGACAGTCCAGACGGACGCGTCACCGTGGTGCTCACGGAGGTGGAGGCCTACGCGGGCGTGGGAGAGGATCCCGGCTCGCACGCGTTCCGCGGGATGACCGCACGCAACCGGACGATGTTCGGCGAGCCGGGCCTTCTCTACGTGTACTTCACGTACGGCATGCATTGGTGCGCGAATGTCGTCACCGGTCCCGCAGGCGAGGCTTCCGCGGTGTTGCTCCGTGCCGGGCGCGTCGTCGAAGGGCAGGAACTCGCGCTCGAGCGGCGAGCCACTGCGAAGCACGTGCGAGACCTCGCGCGTGGCCCCGCGCGACTGGCGGTGGCCCTCGGCCTGACGGGTGCATCCGACGGGGTCGACTTGCTCAATCCTGCATCACCCGTGCGCCTCGAGGTGGCGAGGCAGCCCTGGCAGGCACATGTCGTGGGGCCGCGCACGGGGGTGAGCGGCGCAGGCGCGGACACGCCCTGGCGATTCGCGGCGGACGATCCGACCGTGAGCCCGTATCGTTCTGCCACTCCACGGATGCGAAGGAAGGCTCCATGACGAAGCTGGCTGGTCTCTTGGGCGCAGTCGCCGTAGCACTCGCTGCATGTGGCGGCGGTGGTTCGACCCCGGCGGCCTCCGACTCTGCCCAGCCCGCCACCCCGGCCGCGGCCCGGTGCTACGAACTCGTAGAAGGCTCCTCGCGCGCGGTCATCAAGGTGGAGGCCGCACCGAGCTCTAACGATGCCCAGGGCGGCCAGGTCACGGTCTACTCCTACCTCGACGGAGTGGAGGAGTTCACTCCCGAGACGACGGCGGGCCGACTGGAGTCCGATGCCTTCGTGTACGCCGACGGCACGCGACTCACCCTCACCGATGCGAGCCTGACGTGGCCGCAGGACAGCCTGCTCGAAGGCGCGGTGTTCACCGCCACCGCGTGTCCTTAGCCCACCCGGGCGGGGGGCCCATGCCATGCGAGAGGATGCGTGCTCGTGAACGCCCTCATCGATGACCTGCAGTGGCGTGGACTCATCGCGCAGAGCACGGACCTGGAGTCCTTGAGCAGCGATCTGGACGCGGGCTCGATGTCCTACTACATCGGATTCGATCCGACGGCCCCGAGCCTGCACCTAGGCAACTTGCTGCAGATCCAGACGATGCGCCGATTCCAGGCACATGGGCATCGCCCGCTGGCGCTCGTGGGCGGCGCCACCGGGCTCATCGGGGATCCGAAGATGACAGGGGAGCGCACCCTCAACGCCGTTGACGTCGTAGAGGAATGGGTTGCCCGCCTGCGCTCGGAGCTGTCCCGCTTCTTCGACTTCGAAGGGCCGGCCGCGGCGCAGCTGGTGAACAACTTCGATTGGACGCGCGATGTGGACGTCATTGCGTTCCTGCGCGATATCGGCAAGCACTTCAGCGTGAATCGCATGCTGGATCGCGAGGCCGTCGCCGCGCGCCTTGCCGGAGATGGGATCTCCTTCACGGAATTCAGCTACCAGTTGCTGCAGTCCAATGACTATCTCGAGCTCTATCGGCGCCATGGCTGCCGACTGCAGATGGGTGGTTCGGATCAGTGGGGCAACATCACGGCCGGCGTTGACCTGATCCGACGGGTCGAAGCCACGCACGTCCATGCACTCACCACGCCCTTGGTCACGAAGGCCGACGGCACCAAATTCGGCAAGACGGAGTCGGGCACCGTGTGGCTCAGCCCGACGATGACGAGCCCGTACGCGTTCTTCCAGTTCTGGCTCAATGCCGATGACCGTGACGTATCGACTTATCTGCGGTTCTACTCGATGCGCAGTCACGAGGAGATCGAGTCGCTGGAGGAGGCGACCCGCGCCGAGCCGTCCCGGAGGGCTGCCCAGCGCGCGCTGGCTCAGGAACTCACCACGCTCGTGCATGGGGCTGCCGCCACGGAGGCCGTGCAGGCCGCTGCCGAGGCGCTCTTCGGGCAGGGAGACCTCGCGGCGATCCCGGCCGATGTCCTTGACGCGGCCCTGCGCGAGCTACCGCACGCGGTGATCCCTCGCGAGGAGGTTGCCGATGGGGAGCTGCCCGACATCGTGGACCTGCTGGTGCGATCAGGGCTGTCGCCCAGTCGCGGCCAGGCTCGCCGAACCATTGGTGAGGGTGGGGCCTATGTGAACAATGAGAGGGTTGAGGACGAGGCGTTCCGCTTCGCTGCGGGGGACCTCCTCCATGGTCGCTTCCTCGTGCTGCGAAGGGGCCGGCGTACCCTCGCTGGGGTGATCGTCGAGGGGTGACCCAGATCACGCCCCAATGGCTGTTCTGGATTTGACCTGTGTGGGCGAGGCGCGTATAGTCGTACTTCCTCGCACGGAAGCCCCGGACGTCGGAAGCCCACTGGGTGACGATCAGGCCGGTCCTACGAGGCGCAACGACTCCCACGTCGACTCGATTCGGTCGGGTACGCCTTCTGGCGGATTTGACCGGATTGCTGCCGCGCGGGTAACGTTGCGAGTCGCCCCG
>CAYYZU010000097.1:0-7156 GCA_964476205.1 uncultured Actinomyces sp.
TCGCGTGACCGGCGACGCCCTGGGTCGCCTCGCCGCCGGCCGCGACTAGCGTGTCCCCGTGACAGCCTGGGCGCGCATCGCACCCGGTGCCTTCGTCATCATCTGGAGCACAGGTTTCATCGGCCCGCGCTACGCGTTCCCCTACGCCGCCCCTCTGACACTTCTCGGGGTCCGCATGTCACTGGCGGCAGCTGTCTTCGCCCTCCTCATGATCGCGCTGCGTGCTCCGCGGATACGTCACCGCAGGCAGTACCCCCAAGCCGCCCTTATCGGCGTACTCCTGCACGCGGTCTACCTCGGCGGAGTCTTCATCGCTATCTACATAGGCATGCCAGTGAGCGTGACCGCGCTCATCGTGTGTCTGCAGCCCCTACTCGTCGCGGTCCTCGCCGGCCCTGTGCTCGGTGAGCGCGTCCGCGCACGTCAGTGGGCCGGGTTCGCCCTGGGATTCGCTGGCGCCACCATGGTGCTGTCACCGGGGCTTGCCAGCGGGACCATCCCCGCACCGGCCGTCGTCGCCGTGCTCGTAGCACTCGCTGGGACGACGGCAGCAACCCTGCTACAGAAGCGATGGGGCGACGACATCCCGCCCCTGGCAGGAACGACCGTGCAGTACGTCGCCGCCGCCGCGGTCCTGATGGTCGTGGCAGCGCTCACGGAGCCGCTCGCCATCGATTGGACCCCGACCTTCGTGGCCGTGCTCTCCTACATGGTGATCGTGCTCTCGGTTGGCGCGATCCTGCTGATGTTCTGGCTCATTCGCAGGGGCACGGCGTCGGGCTTCGCCAGCCTGTACTTCCTCGTGCCGCCGGTCACTCTGCTCGAAGCCTGGATTCTCTTCGGAGAGACGCTGCCCGCGCTGGCGCTTGTCGGCTTCGCCACCGCGACGATCGGCGTGGCCCTGGTGCGCGCGCCGCGCACGACTCTCGAGACGACCTAGCCCCGACCTTAGGAGTCGGCGACGGCAGCGGTCGTGCTCGGCCAGAAGGCCGCGACGATTCCTGCGATTGCCAGCGCCACCAGGCCGATCCCTGCGCTGCGCTCAACGCCTCCCTCGGCAGTCACGAGGGGCACGCCCACGACGAGGGCCAGGAACTGGCCTACGACGAGCAGGCTGCGTGCCCAGCGCCTTGCGCGCCATAGGCCCCTAGCCGCGAGGACGAGCGCCGCCCCCAGAACGCCGAAGATCGTGATCTCGAGAGTCACCGCCACGGGATTAGAGACCTCAGCGGGACCGGTGATGCCCAGGCGGGCCACCTGCACCGCGATGTAGACGGCGTACACCAGCAGTGCGATGCCCTCGATGCCTGCAACCACGGCGCCGATGACGAGGGACGTCGCCGGTCGCGTCCTGCCGTCAGCCATGAGTCCAGCGTAGGGCGACTAGGGTTTCCTCGTGCGCGGACTCCTCGTCGTCAACCCTCATGCCACGACGACCTCACCGCGCGTCACAGACGTCCTCGTGCACGCCCTCGCCGACGAGGTCGATCTCGAGGTGATCCGCACCGAGCATCGCGGGCACGCGGCCGAGATCGCCCAGCGCGCACGTGCCGAGCGCGCCGACCTCATCTGCGTGCTGGGAGGCGACGGCACGGTCAATGAGGCCGTCAACGGACTCCTCGCCGAAGGCCCCGCCCCCGATGGCCCCATGCTCGCGATCATCCCGGGCGGCAGCGCCAACGTCGCGGCCCGTGCACTGGGGCTGCCGCGCGATCCGGTCGAGGCCACCGGCGAGATCCTGCAGGCCCTGCGCGAGCGCCGCACGCGCACGATCGGGCTCGGGCGCGTGACCATTACTCCGTGGGAGGGCGAGGCGTGGGAGCCGCGATGGTTCCTCGCCAACACCGGCCTGGGACTCGATGCGGAAATCATCGCGGCCATGGAAGACGATCGCGCCAAGGGACACGAGGCGACGCCGACCCGCTATCTGATGACGACCATTCGCCAGTTCCTCTGGCGCACCAACCGCCGCGAGCCTGCGCTCCATGCACACCTCCCCGATGGCGAGGTCGAGGGTGTCTTCGTCGCCATCGTGCAGAACACCTCGCCCTGGACCTACTTCGGCTCACTGCCCATCGCGCCCTGCCCCGACGCCTCCTTCGACACCGGTCTCGACCTCTTCGCCGTACGCCGGATGACCTTCGCCACCGCGATGAGGCTGGCCCGGCGAATGGTCGCGGGGAGCCGGGCCGGCTCGACGGCCCGCAGCCTCACCGTGGCTCACGACCTGCCCGGGCTCTACGTGGGAGCGGGGCGGCCCGTGCCCATCCAGGTCGACGGTGAGGGCCTCGGCGACGTCCGCGGCGCCGACTTCACCGCGGTCCCCGACGCCCTGACCGTGGTCGCCTAGCGGGGTCCGGACCGACAGTCCGGAGCACCGTGCTGGCACGGTCCCTGCATCCGTACGCCGTCCTATAAACGGACGGATACCGATATTTGACCGTTCATGTGATCAAGCAGACAGTCTTCGCAGCGACCCATTCTGCCGTTTCGCCTTGTAGGAGGCCCCTGTCTCTGCGACCCTTAGTTGCCGGGCAAGTCCCGGCCGCGTTCGTCACACTCGCACCCTGGCCCCACGGCTGCGTCCTTCGGGAGTGTGCGTGAACGTCGTCACAAGCAGGGATCGAGGCGAGGAGGAACCATGGACTGGCGCCACGATAGTGCCTGCCGTGACGAGGATCCCGAGCTGTTCTTCCCCATCGGCAACACCGGTCCCGCTCTCCTCCAGATCGAAGAGGCCAAGGCCGTCTGCCGCCGCTGCGATGTCATCGACGAGTGCCTTCAGTGGGCTCTCGAAACCGGACAGGACGCCGGTGTCTGGGGCGGCCTAAGCGAGGATGAGCGTCGCGCCCTCAAGCGTCGCAATGCCCGCCTCCGGGCACGCAGCACCGCCTGAGACCTAACCTTCTTGGGGCACGCTGATGCGTGCCGAGCAGCCCCCCGCATCGCGTGAATCGAATCTCAGTTCACCGCGCATGTCCTGCTCGACGAGCGAGCGCACGATCTGCAACCCCAAACCCTCTTCCACATGTTCGGGCATTCCTCGCCCATCATCGCGCACCTCGATCCGCACGTCGTGAGTCGAGCGCGATGGAGCCACGACGATGCTCGTCGCAGCCGCGTGCTCGACCGCGTTGTGCACCAACTCCGAGACCGCCATGGCGAGCGGACTGGCGAGTTCAGTTGCGACAACGCCGACACTGCCCTCGCGCGTGACCATCACTCCCGGAGAGTAGGCAGCAGCGAGATCCCGCTCGACGGTGATGATGCGATCCACGACCGCGTCGAAGTCGATGCGGTCCCCCGGCTCCTGGGCGAGCACCTCATGGATGGCCGCAATCGCCGCGACGCGGCGCCCCGCCTCAGCCAGGGCCTCGCGGGCCTCGTCCGCCTGGACGCGGCGCGACTGCAGGCGCAGGAGGGCCCCCACGGTCTGGAGGTTGTTCTTCACGCGATGGTGCACCTCGCGTAGCGAGGCGTCCTTGCTCAGCAGCGCTCGCTCGCGTCTCCTCAGGTCGGTGATGTCGCGCACCAGGACGATGGCACCCTCCGGCCGGCCGCCGGGCACGAGCGGGAGCGAGCGCAGGGTCACGCACGCCGAGGGATTCTCGACCTCGGCGTCCGCCGCGATACGTCCGCTTGCCGCGAGGGCAAGGGACTCGTCAACAGGTCCGGGGCGATGCCACAGGCGCGTGACGATGGCCGCGAGATCGGCATCTTCGAGCGGGCGCGCAAGTCCCAGACGTCGGAACGCCGACACCGCATTGGGGCTCGCGAAGCGCACGCGGCCCTGCGCGTCGATGCGCAACAGGCCATCCCCCACGCGCGGCGGCGCTGACCCCGAAGCCCAATCCGTATCGCGCGGAGGGAAGCTCCCCTCGCTCGCCATGACCAGCAGACGCTCCGCAAGATCGTGGTAGACCTCTTCGAGGCGTCCTGAGCGGCGTGTGGCCGCGTGACGCTCGATGACGCCGACGACGCGCTCGCCCACGTGGATGGGCACCGCCTCTCCCCCGTCGGCTTCCGCCACGATGCGGCCTGACGCGGCCGCCCTGTCGAGCACGCGCTGGCGGCCCCTCGGCACGAACGTGCCCACGATGTCTTCCGGGACCCCGGTCGGTGCGGTCGACGGACGCACCAGCGCGGCCGCCACCCAGCCCCCGGCGTTCCAGGTCGGCAGCCACAGGACCAGGTCGCTCATCGCGAGATCCGCCACGAGCCCCCAGGCACCGATCAGTGCCTGAAGGTGCTCGACCTCATCCGGGGCAAGGTCCGTCCGCTCCCCCGCGAGGCGGTCCAGGCTCCCCATGCTCGCGCAGGCTAGGCGGTCGGCCGAGCCCCCTGACGACCGGGCCCATCGAGCCGACCGGGCCCACCGAGAGCGACCCGGTAGCCTGCCGGGATCGAAGGGAGTCCCGTGCAGAACAAGACGCTCATCACCGTCACCGCCATCGTCGCGCTCGTCGCCCTTGGCGTGAGCATCCTCGCGCTCGCCATCCTGTGACCGCATCCGAGGGCGCCGGCGACCCTCAGCACGGAGGACTCCAGGCAGTGCACGCGGCCGCCCGCCATGGCGTGCGACACCTCTTCACCCTGTCCGGCGCGCACATCTTCCCGCTGTACGACGCTGCCGTTGGTGGCGCTACCTCGGTGCAGGCGGCAGCAGACGGCCCCATGCGGCTCATCGACGTGCGCCATGAGCAGACCGCAGTCTTCGCTGCCGAGGCGATGGGCAAACTCACCCGCACTCCGGGCTTCGCGGCCGTGACCGCAGGCCCCGGTGTGACGAACACGATCAGCGCCGTAGCCGGCGCCTGGGTCAACGGCTCGCCGCTCGTGCTCATCGGCGGTCGCGCACCTGACGGGCGATGGGGATCGGGTGCACTGCAGGAGATCGACCATCCGCCGCTCCTGGCCCCGGTCACCAAGTCAGCGGTGACCGTGCACGACCCCACCGCCGTCGCGTCGACAGTCGACGCCGCCTTCCGTCTGGCCGGATCCGCGCATCGCGGCCCGACGTTCATTGATGTGCCCATGGACGTGCTCTTCACGCCGGCCGTGCCCGGAGCGATCGACTCTTCGCCCGCTCCCACCTCGCTGGAGGGGGACCTCGCGCACATTGCCGCACTGCTGCGCAGCGCCGACCGGCCGGTGCTCGTGCTGGGCAGCGATGTCTGGGCCGATGGTGCCGACACCGCCGCCCGCGCCTTCGTCGACTCGACGGGTATCCCCGTCATCGCCAACGGCATGGCGCGCGGCATCCTGCCGCCTGACCATCCGCTGCTCGTGACGCGGGCCCGTGGCGCGGCGTTTGCCGGCACCGATCTCGTCATGGTGGTGGGCACCCCGCTGGATTTCCGGCTCGGCTACGGCAGTTTCGGCGACCCGGCTGCGCCCGTCATCCACGTCGCGGACTCCGCCGACCAACTCGCGCGCCATCGCGCCCTCGCAGCCAGCGCCGCCGGCGACCTCACCAGCTTCTTCCTCCGACTCGCCGAGGAGATCGGCGATCCACTGCCGATCGAGGAGTGGGCGGCCGGCCTGCGTGCCCGGGCTCAGGCTGCCATCGCCGCGGACTCGGCCGACCTGGCGAGCGACGCCGACCCCATTCACCCCGCTCGGATCTACGGCGAGTTGCTCCCGCGGCTCGCTGACGATGCTGTCGTGATTGGCGACGGGGGCGACTTCGTGTCATTCGCCGGGCGCTACGTCGAGCCGCGACGCCCCGGGCACTGGCTGGACCCAGGGCCCTACGGCTGCCTGGGCACCGGGGCGGGCTATGCCATGGCCGCGCGGCTCGCACACCCCTCGTCCCAGGTCGTACTCCTCCTCGGCGACGGCGCCGCGGGCTTCTCGCTCATGGACGTCGACTCGCTCGTGCGCCATGACCTGCCCGCCGTCATCGTCATCGGCAACAACTCCGGGTGGAATCTCGAGCGTCACCCGATGCGATTCCTCTACGGCTACGACGTGGCCGCTGATCTGCGTCCGACGGCGTACGACGAGGTCGTACGCGCCCTCGGCGGCGCTGGCGAGACGGTGACGCGGCCAGGAGATATCGGCCCGGCACTCGATCGTGCGTTCGCGGCCGGCGTGCCCTACGTGGTCAACGTGATGACCGATCCCGATGTCGCTTACCCGAGGTCGACGACCGGCGTCTAGTCAGCGACGTCAGTCACGATGATTCCGGGGCGCGGCGAGAGCGCATCCGGACGCCCCGCAGCCTTCTTTCGCGCAGAATGCGACCGTTGTTGACGGTTGCGACGCATACGAAGCGACCACAACGGTCGCAGTCGTTGACGGACGCGCCATGAGGGGTACGTGCGGTAGGTCATGAGCCGGCGCGATGGACGCGACCGTGACGGCAACTAGGCGCAGAGCTTGCGCACGATCGGCTCGGCATCCTGCGCCGATCCCGACCAGCCGCGCGGGCGCAGCTCGATGTGCAGGTGCACCGCACCGGGCGAACCCGTATCGCCCATGGTCCCGATGAGCTGACCGGCCTTCACCGTGTCACCCTGGCCGACGAAGATCTTGTCGAAGTGGCCGTAGAACCACATCGACCCCTTCTTGTCGGTGATGTCGAGGACCAGCGCGCCGTTGCCCTGGTAGCCGCTGCGCGTCACCCGACCGGCATCGACCGCGTAGATCGGCGTGCCGCGCGTGCCGAGAAGGTCGGAGCCCATGTGGTTGCGGCCGGCACCGAGACCGTCACCCCAGCGGAAGTCCACCGCGGGGCAGTAGCGACCGTCGACATTCTTATCGCCGAAGGTCTCATCGGCCTGGGCTGCCTCGCGAGCGATGTCGCGACCGAGCAGCGACCAGGTCTCCGGACCGACGATGCCCGTCGGCTCGAGGCCGTTGTCGGCCTGGAAGTCCTCGACCGCGATGCGCGTGACGGGGCCGAAGTAGCCGGTGACGGGCTTGATCTCGAGGGCCTTCTGGAGGACCTTGACCGCTTCGCCGGTGCTGCCGGTGCGGAGCTCGGGTGCGTCCGCCGCGAAGGCGGGAGTGCGGGGCTTGCTCGGCGCCGCCTGGCTGGCCACCGGGACGGCAGCAAGAGTGACGACGGCGACGACGAGAGTCGTCACGAGGGCGAGCGATCGACGCAGACCTGCGGTCATGAGTCCTCCGTCGCCTGCGGGGTCAGCTGTCG
>CAYYZU010000098.1:0-7146 GCA_964476205.1 uncultured Actinomyces sp.
GACGGCGATCTTCCGCGACACGTGGTCGTGGGGGAAGGGTCGGCCCGTGCCCCAATTCGCACTCGATGCCGGCAGCATCGTCGCGGACCACTGGCGACTGGGCACCTATCACCTGGATGCGGCGTTAGCCTCGGACGGCACTGTCCCGCAGGCACTCTTCTGCGACAACCGCACCAATACCGAGCGGGTGTTCGGCACGCCACTTGACCGGCCCTACCCCAAGGACGGGATCAACGACTACATCGTGCGCGGAGCGGCCACGATCAACCCCGACAAGCAGGGCACCAAGTGCGCCTGGCACTACGCGCTGACGGTCCCTGCGGGTGAGACGGTCGAGGTCCGCCTGCGCCTGTGGTCCCCGAGTGAGGGCGATCACCCCGATCCCGGCTGGGCCAACTCTCGCTTCGACGATCTCATGGCCGCGCGTCAGCGCGAAGCCGATGAGTTCTACGCCGGCCTGGCGCCGGCAGGCGCGTCGGCCGATCGGGTGGACATCATGCGCCGCGCCTTCGCCGGCATGATCTGGTGCAAGCAGTTCTTCCGCTACGACGTATCCCGATGGCTGGACGGCGATCCCACCGAGCCGCCTCCGCCTCCGGGCCATGCCGTGAGCCGCAATGGCCGCTGGCGCAATCTCGACGCCTACGACGTCATGTCGATGCCTGACTCGTGGGAGTACCCCTGGTTCGCCGCATGGGACCTCGCCTTCCACACGGTCGTCTTCTCCCACATCGACGCTGAGTACGCGAAGTACCAGCTCCTGCTCATGCTGCGCGAGTGGTACATGCATCCCAATGGGGCGCTGCCGGCGTACGAGTGGAACTTCGACGATGTCAATCCGCCCGTGCATGCCTGGGCGGCGATCCGTGTCTTCGAGATCGATGGGTCGCGCGACATCGACTTCCTCGCCCGCGTCTTCCAGAAGCTGCTCATCAACTTCACGTGGTGGGTCAACAAGGTCGATCACGAGGGCAACAACGTATTCGAAGGTGGCTTCCTGGGCCTCGACAACATCGGGCCCATCGACCGGTCGCACCTCCCCGAGGGCTACGTCATCGAGCAGGCGGATGGCACGTCGTGGATGGCCTTCTACGCGCTGATGATGCTGCGCATGGCGATCCGCCTCGCCCCTCACGACGACGCCTACGCGCCCATGGCACTGAAGTTCCTCGAGCACTTCGCGACGATCACCGACGGCATGGCGGCGGTGGGGCTCTTCGACGCCGAGGACGGCTTCTTCTACGACCAGCTCGTGCGACCCGATGGCACTCGAGAGCCCATCCGGGTGCGCTCACTCGTCGGCGTGATCCCGGTGCTCGCGGGAGCCTTCATCGATCAGGGGTCGCGCTTCGCGTCCTCGCCGCGCTACCAGCAGCGACTCGCGGATTTCCTGCGGAGGCGTGGCGCCGATCAGGCGGCCAACGAGAACGATCACAGCACCGGCTTCCTCCAGATGCGCCATGACGAGACGGGAAACAAGGCGCTCCTCACGGTTGTCGATCCCGATCGCCTGCGACGTGTGCTGCTGGAGGTGCTGAGCGAGGACTCCATGCTGTCACCGCACGGCCTGCGCTCGGTGTCGAAGCGACTCGAGGGAGCGCCGTACCAGATCAACCTCGACGGCCAGGAGTACGGCATCGACTACGAGCCCGCGGAGTCCACGACGCCGATCTACGGCGGCAACTCCAATTGGCGCGGACCGGTGTGGTTCCCCATCAACCACCTCGTCATCGAGGCGCTCGAGCGGTACTACCTCTATCTCGGCGACGACTTCACCGTCGAGTGCCCGACCGGCAGTGGCGTGATGATGAACCTGCAGGAGGTGGCGGCAGAGATCCGGCGCCGACTCATCTCGGTCTTCGAAGAGAAGCCGGACGGCACCCGGCCGGTGTTCGGCGGATCCGAGCGCTTCCAGAAGGATCCCCGGTGGCATGACCCGCTGTTCTACGAGTACTTCCACGGCGACAACGGTGCCGGGCTCGGTGCCTCGCATCAGACGGGATGGACCGGGCTCGTGGCCGATCTCATCATCGGCCGCAAGGGCTAGGCGCGGGAACTTCGAGCGGAGGATGTCAGTTTCCGACACTCTGCGCTCGAAGTTCGCGCTGGTGCTTCCTGCTGTTGATGGCGGCCCTGATCTCCGCCACGACTCCTTCTGGGTCGTTCACCAGACGCTCCCAGGTGAAGCGCAGCACGACCCAGCCGCGGATGACCAGCATGTTCTGGCGTTCGCGGTCGCGCTCGAAGGAGCGGCGGTCCGAGTGGAACGCGCGCCCGTCCACCTCGATGGCGATCTTGAGCTCAGGGTCGGCGAAGTCAATCTCAGCGACGACCTGCCCGTGCTCGCCGAGGACGGCATAATTTGGGACCCAGTTGCCACTCGTGCGCGAGAGCAGGCGCCCCATGCGCTGCTCGGCCTCCGAACGTGAGCCCGAGGCGGCTCGCTCGTGCAGCAATCGAAGCCGGCTGAGCCCCTTCCGGCCTCGTCCGGATCGCTTGTCAATGAGTGAGGCAAGGTCATCGGCGTCGATCCATCGCTGCTGGAGCGCGTAGTCAAGAAGTTCTCTGGCGCCCCGCTCTGACCGGCAAATGAGAGTGTCAGTCAAGGCATCAAGTCGAGGAGCAAGCGGAGGCAGCCCATTGCGCCTCACCAACTCGGGGCCAAGTCTTCGGACGACGGTGATGTCCCATCCGTCAGGTGCACGCACAGGACTTGGGCTGAGCAGGAGATGGTCGCTACCTACGATGTTCCACCCCTGCAGCCGTGCGGCGGCCGGGCCGCTGACGCCTGAATCGGGTCCTGCGTGGATATGGAGTGCCCAGGCCGTCGAGAGATCCCCTGGGATGTAGAGATCCCTGATGACAAGGGCACGACCGATGCGCGACCAGCTCCCGCGATCTATCCGGGCGTGAATGGACCGCGTGGAGAAGCCCAGCGCCCTGACCTCTGCCCAACCGACGATCCCGTGGCGGAAGCGGGCCAACTCACGTGCGTCATCTTCGTTCACGGCCACAGAGGCAGCATGCGGCAAGATCCGATTCAGAAGCTTTCGCTGTCCACAGGGCTGCGCCCGAACTCTGAGCGGAAAGTGTCGCTTTTCGACCTCATCTGCTCAGAGTTCGGCCGCAAGGGCTAGGCGGTTTCGCGCGGGCCAACGGCCGATTCGAACCAGCGTGGGCTCGTCGATGCTGGCGGGTAGAAGAGCGTGCGCTGCAGGATGAGCGTGGGCCCGGGGCGAGCGGCTGCATCAGCGAGCGCCGTGCGCAACTCGTCCGCGTTGCCCACCTCCGCGAAGGCGATGCCGAAGGATCCGGCGAGCATCTGCCAATCGGGAGTGACCAGGTCGACCCCGCGCTCCGGATGCCCGAAGACCTGTTGATCGAAGCGCAGCATCCCGTAGCCGCCGTCGTCGACGACGAGCAGCGTGACGGGCAGCTGCTCCTGCACCAGGGAAGCGAGTTCTCCGAGCGCGAACATCGGGCCGCCGTCACCGCACACCGCCAGGGTGGGAACGCCCGCAGCCGCAGGGCCGATGGCTGCCGGTAGTGCGTAACCCAGCGTGCCCCAGCCGACCGGGTTGAGGAGGCGTCGCGGCCTGGGCTGACGCCCGTGGCTGCTGGTCCAATAGCCGGGGATGCACATGTCGGTGACGATGGCGCCCTGGGCCGGCCAAGAGTCGATCGCCGACACGAACTCGACCGCCGGCAGCGTCCGCTCGTCGCTGCGCAGCCGGGCCTGGACCCGATCGCGCAGGTCGGTGGGCGCCCAGGCCTGTCGCGACTCGGCGGGCAACTCGCGCAGTAGGGCGTCGATCACCGCGACCAGGTCGGCCCCGACGAGGACGTCCCAGTCGATGGTGCGGCCAATCTCGGCCCCGAGGGAGATCGCGGCCCGCCGCGCGGGCAGGGCCATCTTCCAGTTCTTCGTGTGCATCGCGTCGAATCCGCTGCCGACGACCAGCAGGAGGTCGGCGCTGCCGATGAGTGCCTCGACCTCCGGCTCGTGCGTCGAGGTCTCGATGGCGAGCGGATGCCCCGCCATGACACCCCGGCCTGCGTACGTCGTGACCACGGGCGCACCGAGCCGCTCGGCGAGTGCGCGCACGGCAGCGTGTCCTTCTTCACCGCTCTGCGCGACTCCGCCGCCGGACCAGATGACGACTCGGGGCGATGCGGCGATGAGGTCGGCGAGGACGTCGACCTGGGTCCCGACGGGCGACACGGAGCAGGGCGCCGGTAGGTCGGGGAGTGGACCGTCCCAGGGAGCATTGAGGATGTCGGAGGGAATGCCGACGTATGCCGGGCCGCGAGGAGCCGACATCGCGAGTGACATCGACTCGGCCACGGCGGTGAGTGCCTCGGCGGCGGAGGTCACCGTGCGTGCGGGTCGATCCAGTGCGGCGAACGGAGCAGCCTGGTCGCCCATCTCGTGGAGGATGCCGCGCGGCCCTTCGGGAGAGCGCAGGGCCGTCGACACGTCGCTGGAGATGAGGAGGACCGGCACCCCACTCACCGCAGCCTCACCGAAGGCGGCGAGCGCATTGATCGCTCCCGGCCCTGTGGTCGTGAGCGCCACCCCGAGGCGTCCGGTGGCGCGGGCGTAGCCATCGGCGGCGTAGACGCAGGCCTGTTCGTGCCGTACGCCGACGATCCGCACGGTGTGGCCCGGCGCGTCGGCTGAGCCGCCGCTGACGGGCTCCGAGGACCAGAAGGCCAGGTTGTGCACGCCGGGCAGGCCGAAGACCGTGTCCACTCCCCGTGCGGCCAGCATCTCGAGGATTGCGGTGCCGACGGTGTGCTGCTCGCTCACGGCCCCAGCCTGTCAGAGTGCCGGGCGATCAGGTCGGCCTCCCTCGGCCCGACGCTGATGAAGCGAGTGGGAGGATGCGGGCATGTCCACCTATACCTCCCGCAACCCAGCCCGATTCGACGATGTCGTCACTGAGGTGCCGCTGGCCACGAGTGCTGACGTGCTCGCTGCCTGCGAGTCCGCGCACGCCGCGCAGGCGGGCTGGGCCGCGGTGCCCGCGCCCTTCCGGGGCCGCGTCATCGCCCAGGTGGGGCGACTGTTCGAGGCCAATAAGGAGTCGCTGTCGCGCCTCGTGACGCGCGAGATGGGCAAGGTCTACGCCGAGGCGCTCGGAGACGTGCAGGAGGTCATCGACACGTGCGACTTCTTCCTCGGTGAGGGTCGGCGCCTCTACGGCCAGACGGTGCCGAGCGAGATGCCCGACAAGCAGCTCTTCACGTTCCGCATGCCCGTGGGCACGGCCATGATCATCACCGCCGGCAACTTCCCCGCCGCCGTACCGTCGTGGTACATCGTGCCGGCTCTCGTCACGGGCAACACGATCGTGTGGAAGCCCGCGGAGCAGACGGCGGCCATCGCCCAGGCCATGGCCGAGATCTTCTACGCCGGCGGCGTGCCGCGCGATGTGCTCAAGGTCGTCATCGCTGACGGTCCTGCGACGTACGACGGCCTGGAGGCCGCTCTGCAGAAGCGACTCGTGCAGAAGATCGGCTTCACCGGGTCGACCGAGGTCGGCCGCCGCCTCAGCGAACTCGCGGGGCGCCACCTGCAGTCGCCGTGTCTGGAGCTCGGCGGCAAGAATCCCATGGTCGTCATGCCCGACGCCGATATCGATCTGGTCGTTGAGGGCGCGCTCTTCGCCGGATTCGGCACGGCGGGCCAGCGCTGCACCTCCCTCGGCACCCTGTGGGTGCACCGCGACATCTACGACGAGGTGCGCACGCGCTTCGTCCATGCCGTGGAGAGCGCCGTGATCGGGGACCCCTTCGAGAGCGTGCTCTACGGTCCCATGATCGATGAGAAGTACCTCCTCACCCACGACAAGCACCTCGCCCTTATCCAGGATCACCAGACCGTCTACGGCTCGACGGGCGTCGGACGAATCACCTCTCACAATCCGCGCGCGGGCTTCGTGGGGGATCCGGACGCCGGCTGGTTCGCGCATCCGACGATCGTCGACGGCGTACGTCCGGGTGACGCGCTCTACGACACGGAGACCTTCGGCCCACTCGTCACCATGGGCGTCTTCGACACCCTCGACGAGGCCATCGAGCTCGCCAACGGCCACGGCTACGGCCTGTCCAGCGCGATCTACACCTCCGACCCGAAGGCCGTGTGGCGCTTCCGCCAGGGCATCTCCGCCGGCATGGTCTCGGTCAACAACTCCACGTCCGGCGCTGAGGCGCACCTGCCCTTCGGCGGCAATGGCCTGAGCGGTAACGGCTCGCGGCAGAGCGGCATCTGGGTGCTCGACCAGTTCACCCGCTGGCAGTCGATGAACTGGGACTACAGCGGCAAGCTGCAGAAGGCCCAGATGGACGTCGCCGAGCTGCCCTTCGATCCCGACTTCCGGCTGTGAGCCTCCCGGAGTCCAGCGACGTCGTCGTCGTAGGCGGCGGCGTCATGGGAGCGTCGGCTGCCTTCCACCTTGCCGAGGCCGGTGTGAGCGTGGTCCTCGTCGAGCGTGGCGAGCTCTCGGGAGGGTCGACCTCGAAGGCCGCCGGTGGCGTGCGAGCCAACTTCTCCGACGAGCTCAACATCATGCTCGGCAAGCGCTCGCTTGACCTCTTCGCGGACTTCCCCCAGCGCCCGGGTCAGGAGATCGACCTGCACCGCAGCGGCTACCTCTTCGTGCTCACCCGACCCGAGGACGTCGAACTCTTCACCGCTTCGGTCGCGCTGCAGAACTCCCTGGGTGTCGAGTCGCGCATGGTTGACGTCGACGAGGCCTGCCGCCTCTCACCGCTGCTCGACCCCGAGGGCGTGCTCGCCGCGGCCTGGTCGCCGAACGACGGCCACTGCACGCCCGAGTCCGTCGTACTCGGCTACGCCACGGGCGCTCGTCGCCTCGGTGCGACTGTGCGGACAGGTGTCGCGGTGACGGGGATCTCCTCCTCGGGAGGAGAGATCACATCGGTGCAGACCACCGATGGCGACGTGGCGACGGGCTGTGTCATCGACTGCGCCGGTGCCTGGTCGCCGGAGATCGCGGCGTACGTGGGGGTCGATCTCCCTGTGACGCCGTACAAGCGAGAGTTGCTGATCACCGAGCCGCTCGCCGAGCCCTTCGACACGGCGTTCACGATCGACTACGCCACCAGCCTCTACTGGCACCG
>CAYYZU010000099.1:0-7103 GCA_964476205.1 uncultured Actinomyces sp.
TGCGCGTCACGAAGGTCACGCCCTGGGTCCAGGTGCGGTACTCCATGTTCTTCTCGATGCCCGTGTGGAGGTAGCCGATGCCGCAGCGGGTGTCGATGACCGTCTCGCCCTCGAGTTCGAGGATGAGGCGCAGCACTCCGTGAGTGGAGGGATGCTGCGGTCCCATGTTGACCACGATGCGCTCGCGCTCACCCTCGTCGGGCGAGGAGATGGAGTCCCAATCGCCACCCGAGACGGTGTAGACGGTGCCCTGGCCGGTCTCGTAGGACAGTGCGTAGGGGTCCTCGTCGGGGAGTTCGCCTTCGTAGACGATGCCCTCGTCTGTGATGCCCTGGTCGGTCGTCATCAGGTGTATGCCCTCCGCTGGTCGGGTGGCGGGACCTCGGCGCCCTTGTATTCGACGGGAATGCCGCCGAGCGGGTAGTCCTTGCGCTGCGGGTGACCGGGCCAGTCGTCGGGCATCTCGATGCGCGTGAGTGCTGGATGGCCCTCGAAGACGATGCCGAAGAAGTCGTAGGTCTCGCGCTCATGCCAGTCGTTGGCGGGGTACACCGATGTGATCGAAGGAATCCGAGCATCGGAGTCCGGGCATGTCACCTCGACGCGGACCCGGCGATTGTGTGTCACCGAGAGGAAGGGGTAGACCGCGTGGAGCTCGCGACCCGTGTCGCCGGGGTAGTGCACACCGTTGACGCCCATGCACATCTCGAAACGGAGCGCTGGCTCGTCGCGCAAGACCGACGCGAAGGGGAGCAGGTGCTCGCGGCGTACGAAGAAGGTGATCTCGCCGCGGTCCACGACGACCTTCTCGACAGCGGAGGTCATGGGCACGCCTCGATCGGCGAGGGCCAGCTCGATCTCGTCTGCTGCGGCATCGAACCACTCGCCGTAGGGGCGCTCCGTCGGTCCCGGCATGACGATCGGCGCCACAAGGCCGCCGAAGCCGGAGGTGTCGCCGCCGTCCTGCGCAGCAAAAGCACCGTGGCGCACACCGATGACCTCGAGTTCGCGGATTCCCTCGGGCAGTGTCGTCGCGCTCGCCGCCACCTCGAGGCCAGCCAGACCGGGTGACACGGGCTGCTGGTCACTCATCGCAGCAGTCCTCGCATCTCGAGCGTCGGGCTCGCGGTGAGTGCGGCGAGCTCGAGCTGCTCCTGCTCGCGCACCGCGTTGGCGCCGAGCTTCATGTCCTGGATCTGGTCGTGGATCTTGAGGATGGCGTCGATGAGCATCTCGGGTCGAGGGGGGCACCCGGGGAGGTACATGTCGACGGGCACGACGTGGTCGACGCCTTGGACGATGGCGTAGTTGTTGAACATCCCGCCACTGCTCGCGCAGACACCCATCGCGAGCACCCACTTGGGATTGGGCATCTGGTCGTAGATCTGCCGCAGCACCGGGGCCATCTTCTGGCTCACGCGGCCGGCGACGATCATGAGGTCCGCCTGGCGCGGCGAGGCGCGGAAGACCTCCATGCCGAAGCGGGCAATGTCGTAGCGAGGGCCGCCAGTTGCCATCATCTCGATGGCGCAGCACGCGAGACCGAAGGTGGCGGGCCACAGCGAGCCCTTGCGGGCGTAGCCCGCGACCTTCTCCACCGAGGTGAGCAGAACTCCGGACGGAAGCTTCTCTTCGAGTCCCATGGCGTTAGTCCCAATCCAGTCCGCCGCGACGCCATTCGTAGACGTACGGCACGGTGAGGTTGAACAGGAACAACATCATCGCCAGGAACACGAAGAGCGGCAATTGGTCGAAGGCGACGGCCCAGGGGTAGAGGAAGACGATCTCGATGTCGAAGATGATGAACATCATTGCCGTGAGGTAGTACTTCACGGGGAATCGCCCGCCGCCCATGGGCTGGGGCGTGGGATCGATGCCGCACTCGTAAGCGTCGAGCTTCGCCCGGTTGTAGCGCTTCGGGCCCGTGAACGTGGTGAGCGTCACACTGAAGACAGCGAACCCGGCCGCGAGGAGGCCGAGGACGAGGATCGGCGCGTAGGAACTCACCACACTCCTCCGAACACTCCTGCGAGCGATCGCGCGGGACCTCGTGTCCGGCGCGCCCGAAGTCTATCTACGGGCTGGCAGCGTCAGCGTCGGCCCCGGTGCAGGGCCACGATGCCCCCGGTCAGGTTGAGCCATTCGACGTCGCGCCAGCCGGACCGACCCATGATGACCGCCAGATCGGCCTGGTCTGGCCACGCCCTGATCGACTCGGCGAGGTAGACGTAGGCGTCCGGATTGGACGAAGCCCGGCGTGCGATCCCGGGGAGGGCGCCCATGAGGTAACGGGAGTAGAGCGTCCGGAACGGCCCGAAGGAGGGGTGGGAGAACTCACAGACGACGAGGCGCCCTCCGGGGCGGGTCACCCGGGCCATCTCGGCCAGGGCGGCCTCGGGGTCGACCGTGTTGCGCAGGCCGAAGGAGATGGTGACGGCATCGAAGGTCGCGTCGCCGAAGGGCAGGCGCAGCGCATCGCCGGCCACGAAGGCCAGTTCCGGCTCCCGGCGGTGCCCCACGCGGAGCATGCCCAGGGAGAAGTCGCAGGGGACGACCGAGGCGCCCCGCGCGGCCAAGGGGGCGCTCGACGTACCGGTGCCCGCCGCCAGGTCCAGGATCCGCTCACCCGGCCGGGGGGCGACGGCGTTGACCACCGCTCGGCGCCAGAGGCGGGTCTGCCCCAGGGCAAGGACGTCATTGGTGAGGTCGTAGCGCTCGGCCACCTCGTCGAACATCGCTGCCACCTCGGTGGGCTGCTTGTCGAGGTCGGCGCGGGGCATGGGGAGATCCTCCCAGCGCGCTGTCCTTACGGCATGCCGGGCCGGCCCAGTGGCCGTACCCTCGCTCTGTGGCGATCCCGGTGCTCCCCGCGACGACGGCACCCCGGGTCCGGACGATGCCCCTCGAAGACCCCGGCCCCCTCCTCGACCGCCTTCCCGACTCCGCGGGCACCGCCTGGGTGCGCGATGGTGAGGGCCTCGTGGGCTGGGGCGTTGCGGCCTCCTTCGATGTCACCGGCGACGAGCGCTTCAGTCGCACCCAGCGCTGGTGGGCGCAGTGGTGCCGACAGGCTGACATCGACGACCCGCTGCAGCTCCCGGGCACCGGCCCGGTCGCCTTCGGCTCGTTCACCTTCGATCCGAAGCCCGCCTCCGGACGCACGTCGCGCATCGTGGTCCCGCGCGCGGTCCTCGGTCGACGCGACGGCCGCGCCTGGCTCACCGTCGTCGACGATCCCGACGACCTGCTCCCACCTGATTCCCTGCTTCCCCCGGTCACGCGTCCGGAGGGTCCGTCCCGCGTCGACTGGGGTCGCGGCACGCGGACATCGGAGGAATGGAAGGCGGCGGTCGGCGAAGCCATCGACCGCATCGGCCGCGGCGAGGTCGACAAGGTGGTCCTCGCGCGCGACGTCGTCGCCGAGGTGAGCGACGACTTCGACGTGCGCTACCTGCTGCAGCGGCTGGCCGATTCCTATCCCGAGTGCTGGACCTTCCTGGTCGACGACATGGTGGGTGCCACGCCCGAACTCCTCGTACGCCGCACCGCCGACACGGTCCTCTCGCGCGTGCTCGCCGGCACGGTGAAGCGCCGCGGTGATGAGAGCGAGGACGCCAGCCTCGCGGAGGCACTCCTCGGCAGCGACAAGGACCTAGAAGAGCACGAGTACGCCGTGCGCTCGGTGGCACGCGCCCTCGGCCATCACTGCACCGATCTGCGCGTGCCGCAGCAGCCGCACGTGCTGCGCCTGGCCAACGTGCAGCATCTCGCCACGGACGTGACCGGCCGCCTGGCCGACGGCGCCCCCGTCCTCGCCCTTGCCGCGTCACTGCATCCCACGGCCGCGGTGTGCGGCACGCCGACCGAGCGAGCCTCCGCCATGATCCGCGAACTCGAAGGCATGGATCGCGGTCGCTACGCCGGTCCCGTCGGCTGGTTCGACAGCCGCGGCGACGGCGAATTCGGCATCGCGCTGCGCTGCGCAGAGGTGCGCCCTGGGTCGCTGCGCCTCTTCGCCGGCTGCGGCATCGTGAGCGGCTCCGACCCCGAGGCCGAGCTCGCAGAGTCGCGCGCGAAGCTCGCCCCCATCCGCCAAGCGCTCGCCTGATTCCTCACGCCTTCACGCCTCATCGAGCTCACCGCCTAACCTGGTGAGGTGACCGACGGAGCCGCGCGTGTTGAGCGCCGCCGCCGCATTCTCGACGCCGCCCACGATCTCTTCGAAGACGTCGGCATCGCCGCGACCTCCCGCCGCGATGTCGCGGCTGCGGCAGACGTCGCCACGCGCTCGGTCCACGCCGTTGCGGACAGCCGCAGCGCATTGCTCGCCCTCGTCACCGAGGCCCTGCCCTTCCCTCCCACCTCGCAGCGACTGCAGGACCAGGCCAGATCAGCCGAGGCCCGCGGGGAGGCGCTGCAGACGATCCTCGCGACCGCCCGCGAGGCCTTCGGGGCACCGGCCTCGGTATGGGATGTCATCGAGCTGCAGGCCACCGTGCTCGCCCCCTTCGACGAGGACCTCGCCGAGATCGTGCGCGCCCGCATCGCCCTGCGCTGGGAGGCCGCGCGCACCGTCGTGCACCAGCTCCGCGGCGAGGGCGGCATCGACTCCACGATCGACGACGACGCCGCAACCTTGCACCTGCTCGCGATGGGCGCGGGTCTCGCACTCCTCGACGGCCTGACCCCCCGTCCCGTCGAGGCAGGAGCGTGGGTGCGCCTCACCTCGCGTCTGCTCGAGTCGCTCGCCGCCATAGACCCGCAGGGTCGTGACTACGACGGAGCGACCCGGCCCTGGCGTATCCGCGTGGTGGCTCCCGGCACGCCCGCGGCGACCGCGCGCGTGCTGCGCGTGCTCGCGCTCCTCGGCGCGGACGTCATCACCCTTTTCACGCACGCGCAGGACGACGGCACGCAGCTCATCGATCTCATCTGCTCGGCTCCGGAGTCCCTCGAGCGCGACGACATCACCCGATCGCTGGCGACCGCGGGCCATCGTGTCCTCGCAGCCCCCGGGGTGCCCGAAGACGAGCACGACCTCGTCACCCGCATCCTCGATGTCGCAGCCGAGCTGGTCGTGCACCCCGAGCGGGCTCCGCGCGCAGCTGCTGAGCTCGTACTCGCGGACTCGTGGACAGTGGAGCCGGCGACCGAGGGCGAAGACGCCACCAGCGATGTCATGCGGCTGCAGTGGACCCCCGACCATCACGTCGTGCTGCACCGGGAGGGTGCACCCTTCGCCGCCGTCGAGCGCGCGCGAGCATCCGCCCTGCTCCGCCTCGTCGACGCCGTGGCGAGCGCACCCGCCGGCACCGGCGGCTTCGGGTGGGTGGAGTACCTGCGCGACGGCACCCAGGTGGTCATCCGTCTTGCACGCCCCGAGGACACGGAGGCCGTGGCCGACATGCATGGGCGGTCCTCGGAGGAGACGCGCTACCAGCGCTACTTCACTCCCAACACCGATTGGCGTGAGGACCAACTTCGCCGCATCGCGGGCGGGCACCGCGGGGCGACGCTCGTCGCGGTCAACTGGCGCGGCGACATCGTCGGTCTCGGCAATGTCTTCCCCGATCGGCCGGACGACACCGCCACCGCGGAAATCGCCGTCATCGTCGAAGATGCCTGGCAAGGACGGGGCCTGGGCGGTCGAATGCTCGAGCACCTGGTCGAGCTCGCCCGACGTCAAGGCTTCGACGAGGTCCTTGCGCTCGTCCTCGCGAGCAATGGCGGCATGGTCCGCCTGCTTGAACGCATGGACCTCGACTGGACCCGGTCATCGGATCCGGATCTCGGGCCGACCATCGTGCGGATGACCGCGCCGCTCACCTAGCCAGGGCAGCGTCGACAGCTGACTGCACGGAGCGGATGAGATCCGCCTCATCCGCTCGCGCAGCACATCGAGCGATGATGACGCGCACACCCTCTGCAGGTCGCTCCAGTGCACTGCGCAGATCCGCCGCAGAGTCGACCGTCGTCACCTCGATGCCCGGCGCGGCCAGGAGAGTGCCGAGGTCCGCTCCGTGCGGTGTGCCGAAGACCCGCTCGAAGTCGGCGGCGAACTCCGGCGCCCCCTGCTCGAGGGAGGAGAAGATCCCGCCGCCGTCGTTGTCGATGACGACGTAGTCGAGGCGCGGTCGCGGCTCGCTCGCCGGTGCCAGCAATCCATTGCGGTCATAGATCGCGGTGAGGTCGCCGATCAGTGCGTACGTCGTCCCGCCCGATCGCGTGAGGGCTGCACCCCAGGCCATCGACATCACTCCGTCGATCCCGGACGTGCCGCGATTGCCGATGCAGGTCGCTGCGAGCGATCCGGCGTAGGACGACACGTGCCGCACCGGCCACGACGGACCGATCACGAGCAGGTCCTCGGGTCCTGCGTGCTGCGCGACGATGCGCGCGACCGCCGGGCCCGTGAGCTGCCCGGTGTCCAGTGAGCTGCCGACAGCGAGCGCCGCGGCAGCGTCTGCCGCGGTCCAGCGCGCTGCCCACGCGGGATCCGGGATGCCGTCACCGGCATCGGGCACCGCGTCGACGATCACGCTGGCCGTCCGCAGTGGATCGACACGGCCGAGTCGGGGCGGGACATCCACCGCGATGTGCGCGCGCGCAGAGCGGATGACAGCCGACACCGATCGATGCAGACCCACGCGACCAACCGTCACCACCACGTCTGGAGCGAGGTCCAGGCCTGAAGCGGAGCCGAGCAGCATCGGTCCGTGACGCAGCGCCTGCGGATGCGAGGAGAGGTTGCCCGACGGCTCGCTCACGATGGGCCAGCCCAGGGACTCCGCGAGAGCAGCGGCATCCGCGCGCACGACCGGGTCGTCGAAGTCACCCGCGATGAGCAGGCCTCGGGTGGCATTCACTCCCGCAGGGAGCAGTGTCGACATATCTGGGCGCTGCCGCGACGACTGCAGATCCCGCGCGCGCACCTGCACATCGCTGATGGCGTGGTCGCCCGTCGCCACCAGCGGCTCGCTGAGGGGGACGTTGAGGTGGAGCGGCCCGGGCTGGTCGCCGACCGCGAGATCGAGTGCGTCAGCGACCGCGCGTCGGAGATCAGACTCGTCGAGGCCCTCGAGATCGAGGCACGCGACCACGTC
>CAYYZU010000100.1:0-7098 GCA_964476205.1 uncultured Actinomyces sp.
GAGCGCCTCGGCCGCGACTCCGAGTCCCTCGCCCCGCGCTTCTTCGAGCGCATCCTCAAGGACGCGCATGACGCGGGCATCGTCGATCTCCGCAAGCGCGGCGATTCCTTCGAGGTCATGATCGGCAGCGGCGTGCCGAGCATCGCCGATCAGCTCGCGGTGGCTGAGGCTGCCGCGACACCGAAGCCCGTCGCCTCTGCGCCCGCCCCGCGTGGGATGGGGGTCCGGTCCGCTCCGGGCCGTGGTGGGCGTCCTGCCACCAAGCCCGCGATGCCGGCCAACCTCCTCCTCGGTCTCGTCGAGGAGCCGGTGATCGAGGCCCCGAAGGCGGAGGCCGAGAAGGCGGCTCCGGCCAAGGCGGCTCCGGCCAAGGCGGCCGCGAAGAAGGCCGCGGCAAAGAAGGCGCCGGCGAAGAAGGCCCCCGCCAAGAAGGCGCCGGCCAAGAAGGCTCCGGCCAAGAAGGCTGCGAAGAAGAAGTAGATCTCACTCTGAGGGAAGCGGGGTCGGGCATTGCCCGGCCCCGCTTCTTCATGTGCCGGCGACTCCCTCGCCTGGTCCCCGGGGCTCGATCGTGAGCTCAGACCGTCGGTTTCCGGGCGGCGTGGGCTCGGATTTCGCACCGTGGCCGCCGTCAGGCGCGGTCGACGACGGCCTGCGTGAAGGCCCCGACACCGATCCGACGGGCATCCCAGAGATCGACCTCGCTGTCTACGTCGCGACGCAGACCGGAGAGCGCTCCGGGCGCAGGGTCGGCGATGTCGCGGGCCCCCGCGGCGATGTGCGCGGCACGCGAGCGGGTTCCGAAGCGGGGACGCAGGTCGGCCGCATGCGGCGCGCCCAGGAGTGTGGTGCCTATGCCTTCGGCATCGCTCACGATGGCGGGGCCGTCCGTGCAGGCCGCGAGCGCGAGGGCAAGGGCCTCCGGAGTGGCGCACGGAACGTCGGCCAGCAGGGCGGCCACGGGCCCGGATGCGTCGGAGGCGCCAGCCAGAATCGCTGCGTTCAGGCCGCCGCCTGCATCCTCCCGTGTGCGGATGCCACCTACTCCTGAGGCCTGGATGGCCTCGATCCCGGGCCGGTCCGCCACGAGGACGACGTCCCTTACGGCCGGGCAGGCGACCGCGGCAGTGGCCACGTCCAGCGCCATGGCCACGACGAGCTCACGCCGCCTGGGCGCGGTGTGGGTCGAGAGCCGGGACTTCGCATCGCTCAGGCGCAGCGGGATCACGATGCACCAGCCCGCGTTCACGACGGGAGCATCCCACGACGTCGATGAGCGTCCCCATGACAGGGGCGCCTCGGCCCTGGGAGACTGCAGCGATGGGAGGTGGGATGTCGTGGCTCGGGTGACCAGGCAGGATCGACTGGGCTTCGCCTACCGGATGGCAGCGGTCATCCTCAGGCCCTTCATGATGCTCGTCACCCGACGCGACTGGCGCGGTACGCGCCATCTCGACGTGGACAGTGGCATGGTGCTCGCGGCCAATCATCTGTCGTGGTTCGACCCCATCGTCATCTCGCACGTGCTTTGGGACAACGGCCGCCCGCCTCGTTTCCTCGCCAAGGACTCGCTCTTCCGCGTGCCGGTCGTGGGATGGGTGTTGCGCAACGCTGGCCAGATCCCGGTCGTTCGCGGCACTCGGGACGCCGCCGTAGCAGTGGAGGCGGCCGTGGATGCAGCGGCGGCGGGAGAGTGCGTCATCGTCTACCCCGAGGGCACCATCACGAAGGACCCTGACCTGTGGCCCATGGCGGCCAAGACTGGTGCGGCGCGCATCGCACTGACCGCGGGCGTGCCCGTGATCCCGATGGCGCACTGGGGTGCTCAGGAGGTCATGGGCCCTTATCGCAAGGAATTCAAAGTGTTCCCGCGCAAGACCATGCATGTGCTCATCGGGCCTCCCGTCGAGTTGGATGATCTGCGCACAGAGGGCGAGCCGGACGCGGAGTCCCTGCGCCAGGCCACCGATCGAGTGATGACGGCAATCACCGCCTTGCTACGCGAGGTGCGTCACGACCAGGCACAACTGAGCAGGGGAGAGGCCGCATGAGTCGCGTTGCCGTCATGGGATCGGGATCCTGGGGGACTGCCTTCGCGATGATCCTTGCCGATGCAGGGGGCGATGTCGTGATGTGGAGTCGCGACGCTGACCTCGCGCGTCAGATCAATGACGATCACGTGAATGAGCGCTATCACCCCGGGATTCGCCTTCCCGCCGACCTGCGCGCCACGACCGATGAGCGTGAGGCCCTCGACGGGGCACCACTCGTCGTGCTCGCCGTACCTGCCCAGTCGCTGCGCGACAACCTCGCTCGCTGGCGTGCCGATCTCGCGCCCGGGAGTGTGCTCGTCAGCCTCATGAAGGGCATCGAGATTGGTACGACGCTGCGCATGAGCCAGGTGATCGAAGAGGTTGCCCAGGTGCCCGCCGCGCGTGTCGCCGTCGTCTCAGGGCCCAACCTCGCTCGCGAGATCGCCCTGCGCCAGCCCGCCGGCACCACGGTGGCGTGCTCGGACCGCGAGAGCGCCCAGCGCCTCCAGGATGCCTGCACGACCGACTACTTCCGCGCCTACTGGACCACGGACGTCGTTGGCGTGGAGGTCGGCGGCTCGGTGAAGAACGTCATCGCCCTGGCCAACGGCATGGCTTCCGGCCTGGGCTTCGGCGAGAACTCTCAGGCATCTCTCATCACTCGAGGGCTCGCTGAGATGGCGCGGCTGGGTGTGGCCCTCGGTGCCGACCCCCTCACCTTCATGGGACTTGCCGGCGTAGGCGATCTCATCGCCACCTGCCAGTCGCCGCTCTCGCGCAATCGGACCTTCGGTGTCAACCTCGGGTCGGGCCTGACCGTCGACGAGACGATTGCTGCGACCAAGCAGACCTGCGAAGGGGTCAAGAGCTGCCAGTCGATCCTCGACCTCGCGACGCGTCACGGTGTGGAGATGCCCATCACCGAGCAGGTGGTGCAAGTGGTGCACCACGGCATGAAACCTCAGGAGATGCTGGCCGCCTTCATGTCGCGCTCGCCCAAGCCCGAGACGCGACTGGGCTAGCCATCACGCGCGGGCCCTCATGCGCGAGCGAGGGCTTGCGCAAGGTCGGACCAAAGATCCTCGGGGTCCTCGATGCCGACCGAGAGGCGCAGGAGCGCCTCGGGCACGCGGGGGTTCTCCGCGGGCCAGCGCCTGCGGCGCTCGATGAGCGACTCGACTCCACCGAGGCTCGTGGCATGCACCCACAGGCGGACGGACTCCGCGACTGCCTGCGCTGCAGCGGCATCGCCCGCGATCTCGATCGCCATCATGAAGCCGGGGCCCATCATGAGTCGCGCAGCTCGCTCGTGGCCCGGATCGCCCGCAAGGCCGGGATAGCGCACCTGGGCGACCGCGGGGTGCGCGGCGAGGCGTTCGGCGATCACCTGGGCACTGGCCTGCGAGCGGGCGCGTCGTAGGGCGAGGGTGCGCAGTCCGCGCAGGACGAGGTAGCACTCCAGGGCGCCCGGGGCCGCGCCCAGCAGGGTGCGTCGCACGCGCAGGGCCTGCGCCCGCTCGGGATCAGCGGTGACTGCGATGCCGAGCAGGCAGTCGGAGTGGCCGCCGATCGCCTTCGTTGCACTGTGGAGCACGACGTCGGCGCCCATGGCGAGCGGGCGCTGACCGAGGGGAGTGGCGAAGGTGTTGTCGCAGACGACGAGTGCGCCGACACCGTGCGCAGCCGCACTGATCGCAGGGATGTCCGCGATCTCCATCATCGGGTTGGTGGGAGACTCCACCCACACTGCGTCCGCACCGTCCAGTGCGGCGATGACGGCCTCCGTATCGGCGATGTCCACGCGACGCAGGCTGATCGCGCCGCGCTCGTCGAGTTCGCGCAAGCGCAGGGCCACTCCGGTGTAGGTGAACTCCGCGGCGACGACGACGGCCCCCTGTGGCAGGAGGTCCATGATCGCGTTTGCGGCCGCCATGCCGGAGGCGAAGGCGATGGCCTCGCCGCCCTCCAGCGGTCCCACCGCTTCCTCGAGCGAACGCATGCCCAGGGTGCCGTCGCGCGCGTATTCCACGTCGCCACCCGCGTGATAGGTGGACGAGAGTTCGACGGGGTAGTTCACCGGGTTGCCCGGCTCCGCAGGCGGGCGTCCGGCGTGGACCAACTGCGTGTCGACGGTCCAGGTCGTCTTGGGCTGCTCCGGCATGGCGCCGACCCTAACGCGCGGGCCGGGCACTAACGTCTCGGGCGTGACGTCAGGCGGCTCGGCGGCGGGGCGGGTGCGCGTGCTCGTCCTCTTCGGGGGGCGCAGTAGCGAGCACGCGATTTCCTGCCTGAGCGCAGCGGGCGTACTGCGGTCGCTGGACCGCGAGCGCTACGACGTCACTGCGGTGGGCATCCTCCCCGATGGCCGGTGGATGCGCGTCGATGCCGATCCGACCGCCATCGCTGCGGCCGCCCCCGGACAACTGCCTGAGGTCGCGGACACGGGAGAGTCGGCAGTCCTCCTCCCCGAGCCGATCGCCGGCGTTAACGCCCCCGATGCCATTAGGGGCGTGGACGTGGTCTTCCCCGTGCTTCACGGCCCCTGGGGCGAGGACGGCACGGTGCAGGGGCTGCTCGAGATGGCGGGCATCCCCTACGTCGGTTCCGGCGTCTTCGCCTCTGCCGCCGCGATGGACAAGGGCCACATGAAGGCACTGCTGGCCGCAGCCGGCCTGCCGGTCGGGCCGAGTGCCGTGGTCGCCTCGACGCAGTGGGAGCGGGATCCCGTGGCGGTGCGCAACCGAGTGGCCGCACTCGGCTATCCCGTCTTCGTCAAGCCGGCGCGGGCGGGGTCTTCGGTGGGTATCACCAAGGTGAGCGATCCTGCCGACCTCGACGCGGCCGTCGCCGAGGCGCGGTCGTGGGACCCGCGCATCATCATCGAGGCGGGCATCTCCGATGCGCGGGAGATCGAGTGTGCGGTGATCGTGGACGACACGGGGATGCCGCGTGCCACGCGCTGCGCGGAGATCATCGTGAGCGGTGCGCACGAGTTCTACGACTTCGAGGCGAAATACCTCGACGATGCCGCCGAGCTCGTCGTCCCCGCCGATCTGCCCGCGGACGTCGAGGATGAGGTGCGCCGACTTGCTGTGGCCGCGTTCGAGGCCCTCGACTGCGAGGGCCTTGCGCGCGTCGACTTCTTCGTCCGGACCGACGGTGTACTGATCAACGAGGTCAACACGATGCCGGGCTTCACGCCGATTTCGCTCTTCCCGCGCATGTGCGCGGCCAGCGGTATTGACTATGCGACGGTGCTCGATCTCTTGATAGCGGATGCGCTGCGGAGGGGCACGGGCCTGCGCTGAGGCGCCCTACCCGCCCGCGGTGGCGAGCGCTGCGGAGATGTCGATGAGCACGTCCGCGGGAGCGGCGTACTCCTCGGGCACGAGCACTTCGACGTAGACCGGATCGGCCTGCGAGGGCCAGGTGACGGCGATGAAGCCCGTGCCGCCCGTGCCCTCGATCGGGAGCCATCCGATGCCGCCGACATCGAGGAGCTTCGATGTCGGCGCAAGCGCGGCGGGTCGGCCCGCTCCGCAGCGATAGGTGATCGGAGGTTCGCCCCACGCTGCCGTGCCGGGCTCGGTAGTCGGGCGCAATCCCGCGCCGGACACCGTCGACGGGATGGTGACCTGATCGCAGGCTGCCGCGGGCGCGTCAGGTGGAGGCACGGCCACCTGCCGGCCGCAGCCCGAGACGAGGGCGGCGGCCGCGACAGCCGAGGCGACGGCGAGGGTCGTGCGCGAGGGCATAGGCAGGTCGGCCTCAGAGGTGCACGACGGGGCAGGTGAGGGTGCGCGTGATGCCCCCGACCTGCTGAATGGCGCTGAGCACGTCGCGGCCGAGTTCATCGATTCCGGGCGCCTCGACTCGGACGATGATGTCGTAGGGGCCGGTGACATCCTCAGCGGAGACGACGCCGGGGATCGCGGCGATGGCCGAGCGCACTCCGACCGTGGCTCCCACCTCGGTCTGGACCAGTACGTAGGCCTGGACGCTCATGTCGACTCCCCTGTCAGCCGGGCACCCCACTGGGTACTTCTTCCTGGCAGGTTAGCGACTCGCCTATCCCGGCTACACCCCGCACCGAGGGCTGCGACCAAGATGGGATCCGGGCCGATACGGTCCATCCACCGGGAGGCAGCGTGGCGGCGAAGACAGTAGGGGACCTCGGCGAGATCGCCCTCGTCGAGCGCATCCTCGAGGCGGTGGGCCCTTTGCCCGGAGTCCCAGTCGGGCCGGGCGACGACGCTGCCGTGCTCGCCTGCGCCGACGGACGCATGGTCGTGACGACCGACATGCTGGTCGAGGGTCGCCACTTCCGGCGCGATTGGTCGGAGGCCGCAGACGTCGGCCATAAGGCTGCGGCCGAGAACCTCGCCGATGTCGCGGCCATGGGAGCGAAGCCGACCGGGCTGGTCGTGGCCCTTGCACTGCCGCCCGAGACGGAGGTGGCCTGGGTCGATGGCTTCCTGGCAGGACTCCTGGAGGAAGCAGGGCGCGCGGGAGCGGTCCTCGCGGGAGGCGACCTTGTGCGCGGCGATGCGATCACCATCGGCGTGACGGCCTTCGGGGATCTCGGGGGTCGGCCACCGGTCCTGCGATCGGGTGCCCGCGCGGGCGATGTCGTCGCCGTGTGCGGCACGCTGGGCAGCGCGGCCGGAGGCTTGGCCGTGCTTTCGCGGGGATTCCGATCCCCTCGTGCTCTCGTGGATGCGCACCGTCGTCCGCGGCCGGACTATCCGGCCGGCGTGCGGGCATCCGATGCCGGTGCGCATGCGCTCATGGACGTCAGCGACGGTCTCCTGCTGGATGCGGATCGAATGGCACGGGCCTCAGGGGTCGCGATCGATATCGACAGCGAGGCTTTGCCACGGGACGAGGCCGTTGTCACGACGGCGTCGGCGTACAACCTCGATCCGCTCACCTGGATTCTGGGAGGCGGAGACGACCACGCGCTGCTCGCGACTTTCCCGTCCGGCACGCGGCTCCCTGAGGGCTTCGTCGCAATCGGCACGGTCGTGGACGCGGTGGGGTCGGGCGCGCGGGTGCGCGTCGACGG
>CAYYZU010000101.1:0-7016 GCA_964476205.1 uncultured Actinomyces sp.
TTCTTCGCGGGGGCCTTCTTCGCGGGCGCAGCCTTCTTCGCGGGCGCAGCCTTCTTCGCGGGCGCAGCCTTCTTGGCCGGCGCGGCCGCCTTCTTCGCGGGCGCGGCCGCCTTCTTGGCCGGCGCGGCCTTCTTCGCGGGAGCGGCAGCCTTCTTGGCCGGGGCAGCCTTCTTCGCCGGAGCGGCCTTCTTGGCGGTGGCCATGTCCTCCCCCTCCGACAGCGAGCGACCCGCCGAGGGGCCGGCGGATCGCGTGAGTCCCCGAGGCTAGGGCCCGGCAGCCTCCAGGGCAACCACCGACTCGCATTCGGGCAGGGAAGCGGCCAAATCTCCGCATTCGCGGATCAGTTCGACGGGCACATCCTCAAATGCGGAGTAGATTCCCCCCTTGTGACTCAACTACGGATCTCCGAGGCCGCGGCCTACCTGGGCGTCAGTGACGACACCCTTCGACGCTGGATCGAGGCCGGGCGCGTGCCCGCGACCAGCGATGCTTCGGGGCGCCAGGTCATCGAGGGTGCGGAGGTGGCCCGGCTCCTGAGGGAAACAGCCCCCTCCCACGTGAGCGCCGAGACCGCCCCGATCATCGGCCGGTCCGCGCGCAACCGCTTCGTAGGAATCGTCACGCGCGTGGTCAAGGACACCGTGATGGCCCAGGTGGAGATCCAAGCGGGACCCCACCGGCTCGTGTCGTTGCTGAGCACGGAGGCAGTGGAGGAGCTCGGCCTGGAGCCTGGATCACTCGCCATCGCCACCGTCAAGGCCACGAACGTCGGAGTCGAGGTGCCCGGGGCATGAGGATGATGCGCGCCGTCGTCGCGCTCGCCACCGTGAGCGCGCTCGCGCTGACGACCACCGCATGCGCTGCAGCGCCGACAGAGGATGCCTCGGCGACCATTACCGTTGCAGCCGCCGCCTCGCTCACCGACGTCTTCGAGACCGTCGGCTCGGAGTTCACGAAGTCGACGGGCATTGAAGTGAAGTTCTCCTTCGCGGCGAGCAGCGCAATCGCCGAGCAGATACGCGGAGGAGCACCGATCGATGCCTTCGCGTCTGCGGGAAAGACCTCTATGGAACCCCTCGCTGCCGAGCGGCTCGTCACAGGCGTTGCCGACTTCGCGAGCAACGCGCTCGCGATCGCCGTCCCTGCAGGCAACCCCGGCGCTGTCAAGGCATTGGCGGACCTCAGCCGGGTGAGCGTGGTGGTGTGCGAGGAGCAGGTCCCGTGCGGGGTGGCGACGGTGAAACTGTTCGAGCAGAACGCCCTCTCGGTCACGCCCGTGAGCTTCGAGCCCGACGTACGCTCCGTGCTCGGCAAGATCTCCGCGGATGAGGCCGACGCGGGAATCGTCTACATCACGGACGCCATGGGCCGCGAGGATGTCGAGTCGATCGCGATCCCCGATGACGCGAATGTGTCCACGACCTACCAGGCGGCCGTCGTAGCGGCATCACCGCGCGCGGATGCCGCGAGCGCCTTCGTCGCCTATCTCTCCAGCCCCGCGGGACAGGCCGTGCTCGCGGCCGCGGGCTTCGCGCCAGCGTCATGAGAGCGCGCGCGGCCACTCCCCTTCCCGTGGCGCTGCTTGCTGGCTTGGGAGTCGCCTTCCTCGCGATTCCCCTCATCGGACTGCTCCTCACCACACCCTGGGCACGGTTGCCAGAGCTACTCACCTCACCCGTGGCCCTCGAGGCCCTGCGCCTGTCACTCATTACGTCCGTCAGTGCGACCGTGCTGGCCATCCTCGTGGGGGTGCCACTCGCCTGGGTGCTCGCGCGTGCGCGCGTCCCCGGCCGGACCTTCGTGCGCGCTCTCGTGACCCTGCCGCTGGTCCTACCGCCCGTCGTCGGCGGAGTGGCACTGCTCCTCGCCTTCGGGCGCCGCGGCCTGATCGGGCAGTACCTCTACGACTGGTTCGGCGTACAACTGCCCTTCAGCACCGCCGGCGTCATCATGGCCGAGGCATTCGTGGCCATGCCCTTCCTCGTGATCACCGTCGAAGGGGCCCTGCGCAGCGCCGATCCACGCTACGAGGAGGCTGCCGCCACGCTCGGGGCACGACGCTGGACCGTGCTGCGCCGCGTCACGCTGCCTCTCATCGGGCCAGCACTCCTCGCCGGCACGATCCTCGCGTGGGCACGGGCGCTCGGTGAGTTCGGCGCGACCATCACCTTCGCCGGCAACCTGCCCGGTGTGACGCAGACGCTCCCGCTGGCGGTCTACTCCGCACTCGACACCGATCGCGATGCCGCGATCGCCCTCAGCCTCGTCCTCCTCGTCGCCTCACTGGCTGTGCTGCTTCTCCTACGCGACCGTTACTTGCGCGGAGGCAACTCATGAGCCTGAACGCCGACATCTCACTTCAGCGCGACGCCTTTGCCCTCGACATCGCACTGCACGTGCGGGATGGCGAGACCCTGGGTCTGCTCGGCCCCAATGGATCCGGGAAGTCGACCACTCTGCGCTGCCTCGCGGGGCTCGAGCGGCCGTCACGGGGTGTAGTGGAGATCGGCGGCACCGTCGTCGAGGACACCTCGCGCGGAGTCGACGTGCCCCCAGAGGCGCGGTCGGTCGGATACGTCTTCCAGGACTACCTCCTCTTCCCGCATCTGACCGTGATCGACAACGTCGCCTTCGGACCGCGCTCGCGAGGTGCGTCACGACGCGCGGCAGAGGCATCCGCGCGCGACTGGCTCGAGCGACTCGACATCGCCGACCTTGCCGATCGCAAGCCGCGCCAGCTCTCCGGCGGCCAGGCCCAGCGCGTGGCCCTGGCACGTGCCCTGGTCACGGAGCCTGACCTCCTGCTCCTCGACGAGCCGCTCGCGGCACTGGATGCCGGGACGCGCTCCACCGTGCGGTCACGCCTGCGAGTGCACCTCGCCGACTTCGCGGGAGCAGTCGTCCTCGTCACACACGACCCGATGGATGCGATGGTGCTCGCCGACCAGGTGGTCGTACTCGAAGAGGGCCGCATCGTGCAGTCGGGAAGTCCCGGCGACATCGCCCGTCGCCCCGCGTCGGCCTACGTCGCCCAACTCGTCGGAGTCAACATGCTCCGCGGGGAGGCGACCGCCGGCACGGTGTCACTCGACGCCGGCGGGAGCATCCGGATTGCCGATCTCGCCATGACGGGGCCGGTCATCGTGGCGCTGCGACCCGAGGCGATCTCGTTGCATCGGCATCACCCGGAAGGCAGTGCGCGCAATGTCTGGGAGGCGACCGTCACGGGGCTCGAGGCGCGCGGAGACCTGGTCCGAGTCGAGACCGAGGGGCCTCCGGCCGTGACGGCGGTCATCACGCCGGGCGCGGTGTCGGACCTCGGCTTGCACGAGGGCGCCCGCGTGTGGCTGAGCGCCAAGGCGACAGAACTCGACGTCTACCCCGCCTGACTACGACGCTCGCGCTGCTTCTTGACCTCGTGCTTGCCGAGAGCAGCGAGGTGCACCTCGTCCGGGCCGTCGGCCAGGCGAAGGGTGCGCACGCCCGCGAGCATCGCCGCCAGCGGGGTGTCCTGCGAGACGCCCATGCCACCGAAGGCCTGGATCGCGCGATCGAGGATCGTCTGCACCGTCACCGGCGCAGCGACCTTGATCGCCTGGATCTCGGTGTGCGCTCCGCGCACGCCGACGGTGTCCATGAGCCACGCTGCCTTGAGCGTAAGCAGGCGCAGCTGCTCGATCTCAATGCGCGAGCGCGCAATCCACTCGCGGATCACACCCTGGTCCGCAAGCGGTCGGCCGAAGGCCACACGGCCCTCCACTCGCTCACACATCAACTCGACGGCGCGCTCAGCCATCCCGATGGAGCGCATGCAGTGGTGGATGCGTCCCGGGCCGAGGCGCCCCTGCGCGATCGCGAAGCCCATGCCCTCGCCGGCCAGCAGATTGGCCACGGGCACGCGTACGTCGGTGAAGCGCATCTCAGCGTGCCCGCCGTGATCGCGATCGTCGTAGCCGAAGACCTCCATGGCGCGGACGATCTCTACGCCGGGGGTGTCGCGCGGGACCAGAATCATCGACTGCTGCTGATGACGCTCTGCCCCAGGGTCGGTCTTGCCCATCACGATGAAGATCGCGCAGTCGGGGTTCATTGCGCCCGTGATCCACCACTTGCGACCGTTGATGACGTAGTCGTCTCCGTCGCGCACGATCGATGTGGAGATATTGGTCGCATCCGATGAGGCGACGTCAGGCTCGGTCATGGCGAATGCCGAGCGGATCTCGCCTGCCAGCAGCGGATCGAGCCACTGCCGCTTCTGCTCGTCATTGCCGGCGAGGACGAGCACCTCCATATTGCCCGTGTCCGGTGCAGCGCAGTTGAAGGTCGGCGGCGCCAGCGCCGGGCTGCGGCCCATGATCTCGGCCAGTGGGGCGTACTGCAGGTTGGTGAGACCTGCTCCTCGATCTCCGGGAAGGAAGAGATTCCACAGGCCCGCGTCACGCGCCTTCGCCTGCAGGTCGCGCAGGAGCGGGACTCGGCTCCAGGCCCAGCGATCCTCCAGAGCGTCCACCTGCTCGAAGTAGGCGCGCTCCTGGGGATAGACGTGGGCATCCATGAACGCCGTCAAGCGCTGCCGGTAGTCCTCCGTCGTGGCATCGAGTGCGAAATCCATATCCGACCTCCCACCCGGAGTCTGTCAGTCGCCGGATCAGCCGACGAGGCGGAGCACCTGGTCGAGCCCGTGCACGGGGCCTCGCGTGCGCGGCAAGATGAGCGTGCGAATGCCCAAGGCGGCCGCGCCCGCATCGTCTTTCCACGAGTCCCCCACCATGAGGGCCTCCGACGGCTCGACTCCCAGCGCCTCGAGTGCCGAGACGAAGATCTCCGGCTGAGGCTTCACGGCTCCCACCTCGCAGGACAGCACGACCGCGTCGGTGCGCAGGCCCTCCCGTGCCATCACCGGCCTGATGTCGACACCGACATTCGACAGCACGGCGGTGCGGATGCCGCGCTCGCGCAAGGCATCGAGCACCGGTGCCGCATCGTCGTACGCCCTCCACACGTCGAGCATGACGTCGTACAGCGCCACGCGGATGCCGTCAGGCACGTGGCCCTCCATCACCTCGTGGAAGACGGCCGCATGGGCCTCCGCCGAGTGATCGCGACCGCTGTCGGGATCGATGATGCGCGCGTGCGACCAGATGTCGTCGAGCCGCTCGAGGACGGCGGCGCGCTCGATCGGCCCGAGATCCTCGCCCTCTCCCGCGCCCGCCTGCGCGACCGCCAGATCGAGCCAAGTGTCGGCGTCCCCCTGGTCGACCAGGGTGGCGTGGAAGTCCAGGAGTACCGCGCGGATCGGCGGGGTCACCTGCCCGCTCCGATCAACGCGCTCCAGCGCGCAGCCAGGTCCTCGGGCGCATCGCGCACGGTGACCGCCTTGGTGCGGGCCGTGTGCCCCCGGACGATCTCCACATCCCGGGCAGGGAGACCGAGCGCATCGGCGAGCGCGCGGATCACCGCATCATTGGCCCGACCGTCGACGGCGGGGGCGCTCACGGCGACGACCAACACGGGTGGGTCGCCGTACCCTCCCCCCACGCGGGTCCGCGACGCCCCTGGGCGCACGCGCACCGGGAAGGTCGACATAGCCCCAGCCTAGGTAGGCAACGCCCGGTCAGGGAACGCCTAGGTAGGCTGACGCGCTGTCTGCGACGACCGGAGTTCGACCCACACGACCGGAGGTTGGCCCATGTACCGCCAGGTGCCGGCGCACGTCGACCTGCCGGGCATGGAGCGGGAGGTCCTCGACCTCTGGGCCGCCGACGATGTCTTCCACCGCAGCCTCGCCGAGTCCGAAGGGCGACCCATGTGGGTCTTCAACGAGGGCCCCCCGACCGCCAACGGCACCCCGGGCACGCACCACATCGAGGCCCGCGTCTTCAAGGACATCTTCCCGCGCTACCGCACGATGAAGGGCTACCACGTCCCGCGCAAGGCCGGCTGGGACTGCCACGGCCTGCCCGTCGAGCTCGCCGTCGAGAAGGAACTCGGCTTCACCGGCAAGAAGGACATCGAGGACTACGGCATCGCGGAGTTCAATGCCCGGTGCCGCGAGTCGGTGCTGCGCCATGTCGATGAGTTCGACGTGATGACACGGCGCATGGGCTTCTGGGTCGACATGGACGATGCCTACTGGACCATGGACCCGCAGTACGTCGAGAGCGTGTGGTGGTCGCTCGCGCAAATCTTCAACAAGGGTCTGCTCGTGCAGGACCATCGCGTCACGCCCTACTGCCCGCGATGCGGCACGGGACTGTCGGATCACGAGCTCGCTCAGGGCTACGAGACGGTCGTCGATCCCTCGGTCTACGTCCGCTTCCCCGTGACGGGCGGCCCGCTCAAGGAGCGCCACCCCGATGCCGCACTCCTCGTGTGGACCACGACCCCGTGGACGCTGGTCTCCAACACCGCCGTCGCCGTCAACCCCAAGGCTGACTACGTCGTGGCGCGCACGTCAGAGGGCGAGATCCTCGTCGTCGCCGAGGCCCTCGCCGAGGCAACCCTGGGCGAGGGATATGAGGTCCTGGAGCGGCTCACGGGGCGCGACCTGGAGCGCACGCCCTACCAGCGCCCCTTCGACATGGTCGAGATCCCGGACTCGCACTTCGTGATCCTCGCGGACTACGTCACCACCGACGATGGGTCCGGCCTGGTGCACCAGGCGCCTGCCTTCGGTGCCGACGACCTCGTCACCTGCCGCGCGTACGGCCTGCCTGTCGTCAACCCGGTGCGCCCCGATGGCACCTTCGAGGCAGACCTCCCGCTCGTCGGCGGGATGTTCTTCAAGAAGGCCGACGACGTGCTGGTCGATGACCTGCGCGCTCGTGGATTGCTCGCCAAGCACGTGGGCTACGAGCACTCCTACCCGCACTGCTGGCGGTGCCACACGCCTCTCATCTACTACGCCCAGCCCTCCTGGTACATCAAGACGACCGCCATCAAGGACGATCTCCTGCGGGAGAACGAGGGGACGAACTGGTACCCCGAGACGATCAAGTGGGGCCGCTACGGCG
>CAYYZU010000102.1:0-6840 GCA_964476205.1 uncultured Actinomyces sp.
AATGCGACCGTTGTTGACGCTTCCCGTCGCCTGAAACCGTCGACAAGAGTCGCATTCGGGAAGCGCGCGGGTCAGGAGTGGGAGGCCGGCAACCGCTGCGATCAGGAGTCGGGGTCGCCACCGGTGTTGGAGATGATGTTGCGCAGGACCTCGTTGCTGGCGAGCTGGTCGGGGCACGTGGACTTGGCCCAGTCCTTCGCCGCGGCGGCCCATTCGGTCTGGTCGCCGAAGTCGTCGCGCATCGACTGGAAGATCTCGAAGGGGTCCGTGCCGGCAGCGAGCTGATCGCAGAACTCCTGTGCCTGGCTGGAATCGGAGCCACCGCCACCGCAGGCGGTCAGCACCAGGGCCGACGATGCGGCAAGGGCGATGAGCGGGGTCTTGAGTGTGGTGAGGCGCATGCGCACATCGTGGCCAGCGCGGGACTGCCGCGCAAGCACTATGCCGGGATTTCCCCCACGGGCAGGCGGGTCTCGATGACCTCGCCTCCCACGCGTTCGATCCGGTACGCCGCCGGACCAGTCTCTGCATCCACGTCGATGTCGGCGATGACACGTATGGCTTCATCACCCTCGTAGAGGATCCCGATGCGGTCATCCGTCGCGTAGGACGTGGGGAGCAGCCCGTCGCCGACAACGCGCTGGAGGAGTGGGCGACGCTGCTCCTCGCTGTCGTAGTGCACCCCATTGCCGTAGGGCAGGAGCGCAAGCCCGTCCGTGACCACGCGCAGCGTCGGGCCGAAGGAATCGGTGGGGCCGCCGACGTGCCAGCAGATCGATCCGGCGCTCACGCCGGCGAGGATCGTGCCGCGCTCCCATGCTGCGCGCATCGCGGTGTCGACGCCGTGGAGGCGCCACAGTGCGAGGAGGTTGGCGACGCTGCCGCCGCCGACCCACACGAGATCGGAGCGGCCGAGCACCTCTTCTGGATCGCGATTGGGCATCGTGAAGAGCGCAAGATGATCGACATCGCACCCGAGGGCGCCGAGTGCGGCATACGAACGCGCGAGGTACGACGCGTCGTCGCCGCTCGCGGTCATCACCAGGCACACGCGCGGGCGCTCCGCCCCCGTGAGTCGCAGTGCCTCGAGCATGAGTCCGCCGGGTCGCAGCACGCCCCAGCGGTCGGTGGCGAGGAACCCGCCGCTAGTCGCGAGGATCCGGCGCGTGGTCATGTGGCCTCCGAGGGAGAGTCGGTCGTGGGGGAGAAGTCGAGGTCCTCGAGCACGGCGTCGGCAGCGCGGCGCCCGCTCACGAGCGCGCCCTGGATGGACGACGTGTCGCGGTGGTCTCCGGCGACGTAGGCACCCGCGGGTGTCCGCACCGGGCGGCGCAGGTCGAGGGGCACGGGCATGGCGGGAAGTGCGTAGGGGATGGGGTACGTCGCGATGAGCTCCCAGCGCGATGTCGGCACGCCGTACAGCCAGCCCAGGTGATCGCGGACGGCAGCTTCATGCGCGCTGCTCTCGCGCACGCCCAGCGCGGATGCCGATACGAGGGCGCTGCCAGGAGGTGCGTACTCGGGAGCCGCATGCGTGAGGACCACGGTGTTGATCACCGGGCCACGTCGGGCGCCGTCGAGCGTGAGGACCGCCTCGCCCTCGGCGAGTCGAGACGGATCGCCGTCCGGTCGGTAGTACCACGTCGTCACCGATCGCGGCGCCGGCACGCGCATGCCCGGCAGCAGGCGCTGCGCGCTGGTGGGATCCGCGGCGACGATGATGGCATCGGCCTCGAGCGAGGTGCCGTCGTCGAGGACCACGCCGCGCGCGGACACCGAGGCCACCGGAGTCCCCAAGCGCACGTCGAGCCCAGAGGCCAGCTGCTCTGGGATGCGCTGCATGCCGAGCGCGGGGACGGATGGCGTGCCCTTGACGAAGGACCGCAGCACCAGATCGAGGAATCGGCGTGACGTGGTGAGCTCGGACTCGAGGAAGACGCCCGCGAGGAATGGCCTGAGCAGTCGCTCGATGAGCGTGCGATCGGCCCCCGCCCTGCGCAGGGCCTCCTCGGCGGTGACATCGGGCTCGGAGCGCAGGTGGGCTGGCGAACGCACGGCACGCGAGGCGGCGTAGCCCACGAATCGCGCCGTGGAAACCGGAGTGCCGATGCGTGCAAGCAGGCTCGGGACGGCCCAGGTGGGCTCGCGTCTGGGATCAGCCACGCGTGCCACGTGACGGCGCCCCTTGGGGCGCAGCACGACACGAGCGCCTGCCACGAACGGACGCAGGTCGAGGGCATCGTGATCGAGGACACGCTGTCCCTCCGGGTACGCCGGGTTGTAGAGCTGGAAGCCGCGATCGAGGCGGAATCCGTCGACCACGTCCGTGCGCATGCGTCCGCCGACCGCATCGGATGCTTCCAGGACAGTGACGGGCATGCCGAAGGACTGCAGGCGTCGTGCGGCGGCGAGGCCGCTGAGACCCGCGCCCACGACGATGACCGACATGCCGCTCACGCTAGTCGCCTGTGGATAACCGAAAGCACGCGACTGCCTCGTGAGGGCACGATTCCGGCATGACGACCGACCGCATGCCGACCGATGCCTCTACGACTCTCACGACCCTCCTCGCGATCGCCCCCGATCTCGTGGAGCGCGATCGCATCCGTCGACAGGCCTTGCGCGTGGGCGCGGTGCATCACGAGGGTCTCGCGCCGCTGAAGGAGGCGGCTTTCGCTGGAGAGGGCCTAGCTCTCACCTGGGAGGTCCCCCTGGACGACGAAGGCCTAGGCACCGGTGATGGCACGCTCGCGGCGCTTGCCCCGATCGCGGCGGGCTTGGCTCTCCTGCACGATGCGGGACTTGCCCACGGCGGTGTCACGGCGAGCAGCGTGCACGTGTATCTCGGGCGTGGGGCCCTGTCGGGCTGGCGACCGGGCGGCACGCCCGAGGGCGATGTCACCGATCTCGTCACCCTGATCGACGACCACCTGCCATCGGCCTCCGTCGGCGCCGACGTCGCGCAGATCCTCATCGCTGGTGCGGACCCGGATCCGGCGGCGCGTCCGTCCATGGCGCGCATCGCCGCAGTCCTCGCGCGCGCGGCTGATGTGCGCCTGCCCCCTATCTCCCCGCCGGCGCACCGCCGCGCCCGACTCGGCGAGGCGCCACCCCCGCGCCCCGCCGAGTCCGGTGCGGTCCACGCGGCTGCACGCCCAACGGCACCCACCCATGGGCGCGGGCGGCATGCGGCACGCAGGGCGTCGGCGGGGACTCGTCCCGCGTCTCTCAGCAATATGCGCGTGCCCTGGAGGTGGGGCGTGGCCGCCGCGGGCGCAGTCGTCGCGGCGTTCCTCGGCTTCTCCGCGCTCGGCTCAGCCGGATCGGCTCAGGAGATCTGCCCCGCCGTGCCTGCTCCATCGGCGTGGAGCTCGCTCGTGCAGCAGACGATCGGCGGCTAGCTGCCGGCGACGGCCTGCTCGATCGCGGAGTCGATCGTGGGATCGCTCCAGGAGAAACCGTCGTGCTCCAGCACCTTGGGGAGCACGCGCTGGCTGCCGAGCACGTCCTGCGAGAACTCTCCGAGCGCCACCTTCAAAGCGAAGGAGGGCACGGGGAGAAGTGTCGGGCGCCCCAGCACGCGGCCCATGGCCGCCGTGACCTCGGCATTGGTGACCGGCGTGGGCGCGGTGAGGTTGACGGGCCCGCTGTAGCGGTCGTCCTCGAGCAGTGCGATGAGCGCCGCGACCTCGTCGCGCATCGAGATGAAGGACCAGTACTGCGATCCGGAACCGATCTTGCCGCCTAGTCCCGCCTTGAAGATCGGCATGAGTCGCTTCCAGGCGCCGCCCTTCGAGCTGACGACGAGGCCGGTGCGCGCGAACGGCACGCGGATGCCGGCGTCGATCGCAGGTTGTGCGGATGCCTCCCATTGGGCGACGACGTCGGCGAGGAACCCTGCGCCCTGCGGGGACTCCTCGGTCACGGCGCGATCCCCGGTGTCGCCGTAGTAGCCGATGGCGGAGCCACTCACGAGCACGGACGGCTTCGGATCGAGCGCCGCGGCCGCGCGTGCGATCGTGGTCGTGCCCTGCACGCGCGAGTCGAGGATCTCGGCCTTGTAGGCGTCGCTCCAGCGCTTGTCGCCCACGCCCGCTCCCGCGAGGTGGATGATCCCCTGGACTCCGGCAAGGCCGGCGAGGTCCACGTCCCCGGAGCGCGGATCCCAGCGCACCTCATCGGGTGCCGCGGGTGCGCGCCGCACCAGGCGGATGACTTCGTGGCCGCGTGCGCGCAGTGCAGGGACAAGGGCAGAGCCGATGAGGCCGCTCGCACCCGTGACCGCGACGCGCATCAGGCGCCCACATCCGCGAAGGTGCCGTCTTCCAGTCGGGCGCGCACCGCGCTGAGGAAGCGTGCGGCGTCCGCACCGTCGACGAGACGGTGGTCGTATGTGAGCGCCAGGTAGACCATGGACCGGATGGCGATGACGTCGCTGCCGCCGTCACTGATGACGACCGGGCGCTTGACGACGCTGCCCGTGCCGAGGATCGCGACCTGCGGCTGGTTGATGATGGGCGTGTCGAAGAGCGCGCCTCGGCTGCCGGTGTTGGTGAGTGTGAAGGTGCCACCCGAGAGCTCGTCAGGCGACACCTTGTTGGTGCGCGTGCGATCTGCCAGGTCGGTGATGCGGCGGGCGAGCCCCGCCACGCTGAGATCCCCTGCGTCGCGGACGACGGGCACGAGCAGCCCTCGGTCGGTGTCGACGGCGACGCCGAGATTGACCTCTCCGTGGTAGGTCACCGTGCCGGAAGCCATGTCGATCGAGGCGTTGAGGGCGGGGTACGCCGCGAGCGCCTCGACGGCGGCCTTGGCGAAGAAGGGCAGGAAGGTGAGCTTGACACCCTCGCGTGACTCGAAGTCGGCCTTCGCGCGGTCACGCAGTGCGGCGATGCGCGTGACGTCGACCTCGACGACGGTGGTGAGCTGCGCCGACACCTGGAGGGACTCCACGAGGCGCTCGGCGATGACGCGACGCAGGCGCGACAGAGGCTGGGTGGTGCCGCGCATGCCCGCGCTCGCCGCAGTCGCCGCGGGAGCTGCTGCGGAGGGCGCCGCGGGTGTCGCGGCGGGAGCGCCCACGCGCTCGGCCGCAGCGAGCACGTCCTGCTTGCGGATGCGCCCGCCCACTCCGGTGCCGACAACGGTGGCTAGGTCGACGCCCTTGTCCGCGGCGAGCTTGCGCACGAGGGGGGTGACGTAGGCCTCGTCGTCACTTGCGGCGGGCGCAGGAGTAGTAGCGGGCGCAGGTGCAGCAGCGGGCACAGGTGCCGCAGCCGGCGCAGCGGCCGGAGGCGATGCAGGTGCCGGCGAGGGCGTGGGCGCCGCAGCGGGAGCAGCGACAGGTGCGGGAGGAGGCGGGGGCGTGGGTGCTGCGGCGGGCGCAGGGGCAGCGTCGGCGGGAAGCGCTCCGGCATCACCGATCACGGCGAGCTCGGTGCCGACCGCGACGGTCGTGTCCTCGGGGACGCGGATAGCGAGCACGATGCCGCCGGCGGGGGCCGGGATCTCGGTGTCGACCTTGTCGGTAGAGACCTCGACAATCGGCTCGTCGGCCGCGACGGCATCGCCCACGCGCTTGAGCCAGCGCGTCACGGTGCCCTCGGTGACGGATTCGCCGAGCGGGGGCAGAACGACGGATGTCGTGGCTCCTCCGGCAGGAGCAGGCGGCGCAGCAGCGGGTGCCGCAGCAGCGGGCGCGGGAGCGGCGGGCGCAGGCGCTGCCGGAGCGGGTGCCGGCGCGACCGACTCAGGTGCCGGCGGGGGAGTGGGCGCAGCCGCGGGAGCCCCCACCTCGGAGGCATCGCCGATCACGGCGAGCTCCGCGCCGACGGCGACGGTGGCGTCCTCGGGGACGCGGATGGCGAGAAGCACGCCGCCCGCGGGGGCGGGGATCTCGGTGTCGACCTTGTCGGTGGACACCTCGACCAGCGGCTCGTCGGCCGCGACCGTGTCGCCCACCTTCTTGAGCCAGCGCGTGACGGTGCCCTCGGTGACGGACTCACCGAGTGCGGGGAGGGTGACCGAGACGGGCATGGGACTCCTTCGAGCGATCGCGTCAGGCGTGGGCGTGCAGGGGCTTGCCAGCGAGGGCGAGGAAGGCCTCGCCCATCGCCTCATTCTGAGTGGGGTGCGCGTGCACGAGGGTGGCGACGTCCTCGGGGTAGGCCTCCCAGTTGACGATGAGCTGGGCCTCGCCGATCTGCTCGCCGATGCGCGAGCCGATCATGTGCACGCCGACGACGGGTCCGTCGGTCCGCTGCACGAGCTTGATGAAGCCGGTCGTCGCGAGGATCTGGCTCTTGCCGTTGCCGCCGAGGTTGTACTCGTAGACCGAGACGCCGTCGGCGCCGTACTGCTCACGTGCCTGGGCCTCCGTGAGTCCGACCGAGCCGATCTCGGGCTCGGAGTAAGTGACGCGGGGGATGTCGACGTCGGGGATCGGGCGAGGCGAGAGTCCGCCGAGCTCCTCTGCGACGAAGATGCCCTGCTGGAAGCCGCGGTGCGCGAGCTGCAGGCCCGGCGTGATGTCGCCGACCGCGTAGACACCCGGCACGTTGGTCTGCAGTCGCTCGTCGACGAGCACCCAGCCGCGGTCCATGGCGATCCCGGCTTCCTCGAAGCCGAGGCCTGCGGTCTGCGGGCCGCGGCCGACGGCGACGAGAAGGATGTCGCCGTCGAGCGTCTCGCCGTTCTCGAGGGTGACGTGGACGCCGGAGTCGTCCTGCGTCGCGGACTGGAAGCGCACGCCGGTGGTGAAGTCGATCTTGCGCTTGCGGTAGGCGCGCTCGAAGGCCTTGGAGATCGCCTCGTCCTCAGCGGGCACGAGGCGCGGCAGGC
>CAYYZU010000103.1:0-6815 GCA_964476205.1 uncultured Actinomyces sp.
GCTGGCTTCGCCGGACTGGCCTGTGCCGACCATCTCGTGAGTCTCGGCCATGACGTCACGGTGCTCGAAGCCCGCGATCGGGTAGGCGGCCGTGTGTGGTCGCAGGAACTCATCGCGGGACACCCGGACACGGTCGTCGAGCGCGGCGCGGAATTCGTACTCTCCGGCTACGACGTCATGAAGCGCATGGCCCACCGATTCAACCTGCCGGTCGCGCCGTCCGGCATGTCCTACTACGTGCGCGAGCCGCGAAATGCCGCGTCGCCGATCACCGCTGACGAAGTCGCAGAGGTTGCGCGCTCCCTGCGTCCCGCAGCCGAGGCCACCGACTCCAGCACCACGCTCCCCGACTTTCTCGAGACCCATCTCCCTGGTTCGCCCGCCGCGCAGGTCATCTCCGCGCGGGCATCGATCAGCTGGGCGGCATCCGAGGACCAGTTGTCGTGCCACGTCCTCCTCGACTCTCTCGCGTCAGTCCAGCCCATGCCCACGGCGCGCATCGGCGGCGGCAACCAGGGCATCGCCCGCGCACTTGCATCCACTCTGGGCGACCGGGTCCGGCTCGCATCACCCGCCTCTGCCGTGCACGCAACCGAACATGGCGTGCGGGTCGACGTCCTCGGCACAAGCGTCGATGCTGACGCCGTTGTCATGGCGATCCCTCTGCCGCACCTCGAGCGATTCGATCTTCAGCCGGGGCTCCCCGATGCACAGCGCGATGCGATGGCCCGCCTGGTGCGGGGGCACGCCGCCAAGCTTCACGTGCCGCTCGCAACCCCCGCACCCACGAGCGCAGTGCTTGACGTCGCACGGCGCTTCTGGAGTTGGACAGCGACAGATGCCAGCGGGCAGGTGCAGCCTGTCGTGCACTCCTTCAGCGGCTCCTCCCCCGCGCTCACCGGCCTCGACGTGGCCACCGGCCCTGAGGAATGGCTAGATGCCCTGAGCGCGCTGCGACCGGATCTGAACCTCGCCGTCGACGGCGCACTATTGAGCACGTGGGACGACGATCCGTGGGCGACGTTCGCCTACTCCGGGCTGGGAGCCGCGAGCAAACCCGGCGACGATCAGATCATCGGCGCACCTGTGGGCCGCGTGCACATCGCCGGCGAGCACACCGCGGGAGAGTGGTCCGGGCTCATGGAAGGCGCACTGCGCAGCGGGCTACGCGCCGCCGATGAGGTCCACGCGCGAGCCTGAGTCTCGCCCCGCGGCGCGGAGCACGATCCAACCGATCACCGCAAGGACGAAAGCCAGCACGCCGTCGATGCGCAGCGCCAGCGCGAGGCTAGCGAGCTGGCCTGGGCCGACGTCGCCGATGCCAGCGCCGATCTCCACGCTGGAGAGGAGGACCGTGCCGAGAAGTGCCATTCCCAGCGCCGTGCCGACCGTGCTCGCCGCTGTGCGCAAGGCCGAGACGGCACCCGTGGCATCGGCGGGTGCGCGCCCCATGACGTCCATGTTGATGACCGTGAGCGCACCCATACCCGCGAAGCTGAAGGCCGTAGCGCACACGATGAGGTACCAGGCCGGGGTTGTGACCTGCATGAGCACTAGCGGCAGCATCGTGACGCCGGTCGCCAGCATGAGGATCTGCCCCGCCCGCGCCACCCCCCATCGGCGAACCGCCCGCTGCGCCAGGAGTTTCGCACCGAAGATCGCCCCGATCTGGGCAGGAGCGATGATGAGCGAGACCTCGAAGGCGTTCATGCCGTAAAAGAACTCGAGAAAGATCGAGATGTAGGTCAGCATTTGCACCAACGAAAGGAGGACGACGCCGATCATGAGGGCGCGCATCACTCGTCCGCTCAGGGGTGCCAGCGAGAAACCGGGCCTCGTCGTCGTGCGCATGGCCGCGAAGCAGGCGAGCCCCGCGATCACGGCTAGGACGGTGCCGATGAGGATGCGCTCCGGCTCGATCTCGATGTTGTCGATTTCGGCGATCGTCAGTGACCCCGCGGCGAGACTGATCCCGGCAAGTAGCGGGGTGAGCCACTCCCCGGCTGAGGAGACCCCAGGGGTGCCCCCGAGGAGAACCCACGCCAGGAGGGCCATGAGCACCCCCGCAGCGGCCCAGCCGAGAGGTATCCATCGCCAGCCCACGACGCCGAGCAGACCCGCGGTCACGACGGGAAGGACGAGGAAGGCAATCGGGAAGACCATGCCGTACGTCGTGAAGGCCGACACGTGCGATTGTCCTTCGCTTGCCGTCTGCTGCAGCAGACTGACGCCGACGACCTGCATGACGACCGCCCCCGCACCGCACAGCGCCAAGCCGATCTCGACGGCTACCTCACCCGTGGCCGCCGCGACGATGAGAGCACCGGCCGTGAAGCCCGCCGCAGCCACCATCATGACCCGGCGCTGACCGAAGCGATCGCCTGCGCGCCCCGCGACAAAGATGACGAGCAAGGCGGCGAGGGCGGGCAGGACGAGGACGTCCTCCACGGCCGCGTCCGAGAGTCCGAGGTCCTCGGCCATCGGAGCCACCAGGAAGGTGAGGCCAGTGGCGACGAGGAGGGTCAGCCCCACGATCACGCTGATCGCGAGGGTCACACGGCGCTGCTCGGCGGTCACTCGCGATCCTGCCCGCCCATGACGAAGGATGCGCAGACGTAGCAGACGCCGGAGAACTCTTCCGCGAAATCAATCACCGTATCCACGGGTCCCTCAGGCCAGGCACCCGCGAGCACCTGCAAGGGAAGGCGTGCATCGCTGAGCTGCTCGGCGTACGCGAGGTCTTCGGCCTCAAGGAGACTCTCGAGGCGACCCGAACGCAAGGCTGCGACATACGCGGAGTTGAAGGCCTGGGCGTCCGGATGGAACGCCCCCGGTGCTCTATCCGTCGTGCGAGCACTGCCACTGGCGAGCAGGACTAGCCCGACGCTCTCCCGCGTGTCGCGCAGACGGCGACCGACATCAACCGCGTGTGCTGCTGGTGCCTTACGGTCGAGCGTGAGGTAGTCGACGGCACCGGTCCACCCGGCCGAGTGGTGCAGGGCCGCACCGACCGCAAGCGGCACGGGAAGCGGTGCAAGGTCCTGAAGGGCCGGCGCGCGCGTGAAGCCGCCGAAGCGATGCAATCCCAGGGGCGCGTCTCGCGTGAACGCCTCGTCGCGATCGCCCTCGGCGAGCACGACGATTGTGTACGGCTTGGCATTCATCACTCGCGTCAGCGCACGCAAGCATGCCCGGCGCGGCTCGTCTGCGGCCCGCTGCGCGCCGTCGATCCCGGGCACGAGCACGGGCGCACCCGGAATCACGGCCGCTGCCACTACCGTCATGCGAGCCCTCGAGTGATTCCTAGCGGAGCTCGCGTGCCCTTGATCACGGCCACCATGTCGAGCACCTCGCGAGTCTCGGGGACGTCATGGACGCGGAACACTCGGGCGCCCTCGAACGCCGTCACCGCAACAGACGCGAGACTGCCGAGGAGGCGCTGATCAACGGGGCGGCCGAGCGACTCCCCGATGAAGTCCTTGCGCGAGGTCGAGATGAGGACGGGCCAGCCGGTGCTCACCATCTCGCGCGTGCGACGCGTGGCCTCGAGCGAGTGCCAGGTGTTCTTGCCGAAGTCGTGGCCGGGGTCGATGACAATCCCCTCGCGAGGCACGCCAGCCCGCACGGCCGTCTCCGCCAGGGCGGTGGTGCACTCGATGATGTCGGCCATCACATCGTCATAGGCGACACGGTGCGGCCGTGTGCGCGGCGGGGCACCTCCCGTGTGTGTGCATACCAGCCCCGCGGAGTGCTCCGCAGCCACCTCTGCCAGTCGAGGATCGATTCCGCCCCAGGCATCGTTGAGGACATCGGCTCCGGCTTCGCAGGCTGCGCGCCCCACTTCGTGACGCCATGTGTCCACGCTGATGACCACATCGGGGTATTCGCTGCGCACGGCCTCGACGAAGGGCACAACGCGACGGGCTTCCTCGGTGGGCGAAACATCCTCGCCGGGACCCGCCTTGACCCCTCCGATGTCGATGATGTCGGCACCCTCGGCCACGACCTGATGGACCCGCTCCATGGCGGCGTCATCGGCCCAGGCGGCCCCTCGGTCGAAGAACGAATCAGGAGTCCTGTTGACGATGGCCATGACGAGGAGGTCGGTGTCAGGGAAGGACTGCCGGCCGAGTCGCAGGGTCACTGCGACTGCCGATTCGCGACGAGCTGAGAGATACGCACCGCGGCGGATGCTAACAGCACGGAAGGGCCCGGGGTCGTGGCCGACCCCGGGCCCTTCCTATGGCGCGAGGGCCTAGCTAATGTCGATTCCGTAGAGGATCTTCATCAGTACGTCGTACTGCTTGTCGTTGTTGCTCGTGCCCACCATCGCGGCCATGGCGTCCTGGTCCGGGTAGTACATCGCCGTGATGTAGCCATCGATCCCGGAGGTGCCACAGTTGCGGTAGTACTTCTCCACCCAGTAGTAGACGTCGCCCGACTTGGCCACGGCACGCTGAGCCTTGTTGGTGCCGCCGTCGTCGACGCAGGCATCCGCGAAGCCGAAATCATCGATGAGGAAGTTGCGCACATCCATCAGTCGGGCCTTGGGAACTCCGCCGAAGAAGTAGACGAGCGCACCGGGGGCGTCACCGTCACCCTCGAGGAAGTTGTGGTCATCTGGGCTCAAGGTGATGCGCGACGCTGGACCGTAGTCCGTCTCAGTCGCCCCCCGCTGGATCTCCTCCCAGGAGTTGGGCGCCACCGTCGCGAGCCTTCCGGTGCTATCGCTCACGCGACGGTAGCCAGCCGGCACCGAAGTCGACGTGTCGCCGTCGTCGGTTGCGTTGTCGTCATCCGCGGTCACGGTGCCCACGACCTCGAGTGGCTTCGCATCGTTGTTGATCTCGCCCTCGAGGAGCTCGCCCGTGTCGGGGCGGTAGACGCCGATCTCCATGGCGGTGGTGTCGCCCTGCGTGCGGAGCACGTCACAGTAGCCGCGCTTGGTCGCGTTATCGGCGGCCGTGACGACATCGCGCCCGGCAAGGCTGAGCAGGATGTCACCGGGTTCCATGCCGACATTGCTCGCCGCGCTCCCCGCGCGGATACCCGACACCCAGATGCCGCCGATCTCCTCATCGTCGTCGTACCACGCGAAGCCGTTGATACCCAGGGACTCCACATCCGTGCCCTCGGCCAACGTCTCCACGACATCTCGGGCCAACTCGGCCGGGATGGCGAAGTACTGCGACGTGTTAGTCGGGTCCGAGGAGGCGTAGTTGATGCCGACCACGCGGCCGTCCGTGCCCAGGAGCGGCCCCCCGGAATTGCCCGGCTGGATCGCGGCATCATGCTCAAGCGCATACGGGATCGATGCCCAGGAGGAGTCACCGTCAGCGCGGGCCTTGGAAATGATGCCGCGCGTGAGGCTGAACTCCGGGTCGCCGAGGGGGAACCCTGCGACGTAGACATCGGTGCCGGTGCTCACCTCCTCCTCCTGCCAGGTGAGGTAGGGGAATTCATCGCCCGTGAGGTCGAGGACCGCGAGGTCATTGCATTCGGAGACGCCCAGCACGCGAGCTGTGACGGGATCGTCCTGACCTTCGACGTAGATGCGGACGAGACCGGCACCTTCGACCACGTGCGCATTGGTGACGACATGGCCCTCGGGATCGATGATGAAGCCGGATCCCGAGCCGCCCGCAGCGACGCGTCCCTCAGCGGGATCGACGTACGAACCCTCGACCTCGATGCGGACCACAGCGGGTTTAGCCGAGTCGATACCCGCCTGCGCACTCTCCGTCGACGCGGGAGAGGGCGGAGCAGATGACGAGGAGGACTCACCAGAGCCGCCAATCGGAATGAGACATCCGCTCAGCAGCAATGCAGTCGAAGCGAGGCCTGCCCCGAGGGCCATGCCCTTGCGAGAGGTCTGCAACCTGTTCATGTCTCATGTGTACGCCGCATCCGCGTGTCCGAGTAGGGATGAAGGTCCCGGATCGTGGACCACACGTTCAGCTCATGCAGCCGGCTCAGTCAGTTGCGAACTTCGGGTGACCAATGACTGACCGCAATGCTGACCTTCGTCCCTGACGGGCACAGGTGACTTTGCCTAACGTGAAGATATGAAGAAGACGATGATCGTGTCCGCGGCCGTAGTCGCAGTGTTGGTGTCGGCCTGCAGCGTGAGCGTGGGAACAGCGTCGCTCTCCGCGACCGAGGTCGAGGAGAAGGCCACGGCAGCCCTTGCCGAGTCACAGGGCATCCCGCTTGAGGAGATGCCCCCGCTCGAATGCCCCTCGGATCTCACTGCCGAGGTGGGAGCTTCGATCGTCTGCGTGATTGGTGATCCAGCGCAGGGCAATACCTACGACGTCACGATCACGGTCGAGACTGTCGAGGGCGAGGACGTGGGCTTCGACATCCAGGTGGCTGACGCCCCGCGCCAGTAGGACGCTCACACCACGCGCTGTCTAGACCACCAACGTCATGAGGTGGTCGTGGCGCGCCACGAGGGTGTCGTAGTCGGCTACGGCGGTCGGCGGACCGGGGATGACCTGGCGGATCTCCGCATGGATCTGGCCGTGCGCCTTGCCGGTGCGGGCCGCGAGCACGCTGACCATCCGATGGATGTCCTTGCGCACCTCCTGGGTGTCTCGCCAGGTGGTGGGGGTGAACGCCACCTCCTCGGTGACGGCGGCGACGTGTCGACGGAGCTTCGCGTCACGCGCCGCGAGGACCGTCGCCATGTCCTCGGGGCTGAGCAGGCCGGGCAGCCCGAGGTAGTCGGCCGCATCCTCGTCCACCTCGAGTGACTCCGCCGTGATGGCGCGGCCCGCGGTGAGTACGTGGGCAAACTGCGCGTCAGCGTCGAG
>CAYYZU010000104.1:0-6773 GCA_964476205.1 uncultured Actinomyces sp.
GGATGGCTCCGAGGAGGGCGACGTCCGGCACGGTGCGCGGGCCGATCGGGGTCGCCCCGACCTGCCACCAGGGACGATCGACGAGGAGGCTCGCTCCACCGGCGCCCGCGGGCCCCGGTGCGGGCCAGTTGCCCGTGTAGGGGAGGTCGTTCCAGACGCGCTCGGACCGGCGCGTGTTGTCGGCCTTGAGCGCCAGTCGCGTGCCCCCCACCGCGGTCACCCACGCGGACGTCGCGGGGTACCACACCGTGGGCTCGCCGGTCTCTTCCGCGAAACGGGCGCCGCACATGGAGGATCCGTTGTCGCCCGTGGCGACGACCACCGTGGTGCCCACGATGGCGGCCATGCGCAGTAGGTCCTCGTTGAGTGCGACGTAGGAGGTGAGCTCCTCCTTGTACTCGAGTTCGCACACGCCGTAGGAGAGCGAGGCAACATCCGGCACGGCATCGCCGTCGAGCATGCGCGCGAATGCGTCCGTCATCCCGATCAGCGGGTCGACCACCTGGAGAAGGGTGATCGACTCCGCCTGGGGCAGGGCCGCGGACGCGGTGATGAGGTCCAGGTGGGTCTCGACGCTGGCGTTGACGAAGGGCTTGTCGACGCCCGTGCCCGTGACGACGTCGATGCGAGGATTGGGGTAGCCGAAGCACTCCGCAGCCCGCGCGAGGTCGGCTGCGTCGTACCCGCCACCCATCGAGATGACGGTGAGGCGAGCCCCCTTGCCACGGACCCCCTTGCCCGCGAGTGCGGTCGTGCCGTAGGCCGTCTGGATCTGAGCGGGCGCGAAGACCGCGCGGTCACGCAGCGCCGGCGCATCGCAGGTGCCAGGGGGGAGGGTGCCCCCGTTGCGCGGCCACGCCTGCGGAGTGCCCGGTGAGGCGAGGGTCGCCTCGAATCCCGCGACCTGGTCGGGGTCGATACCGACCACGTCGTCGCTCGGGACGTACACGGCGGCAAGGGGCACGCCCTCCTCGAGCGTCTTGGCCAGGGGCTCCGGCGGCTTGGCGTACGCGTCGCCATCGAGCATCGCGTAGATGCGGTAGGGATTACCCGGCGTCGGTTCGGTCACCTTCATGCGCAGGCCGTAGGCCTTGTTCCATGTCGATACGGGCGCAGTGAGGCGCGCAAGGATGCGGCCGGGATCGATCTTGACGTCGATGCCGAGGGATCCGGCAGCGGTGCGCAGTCGCGTGAGGACCTTGGACTTCGCACCGTAGGACTTGCCGGCATTCACCAGCGATGGGTGGTCACGGTAGAGCAGATTGCCGGGAGTGGATCGCTCCTGGGCCGCGGCTTGCAGCGCTGCGCTGTCGCGGGGCAAGCCGACGAGGAACGTGACGTCGGGATCCTCCGCGCGCGTGTCAACCTCAGGCGCAGTGGCGAGTCGAGCACGCAGTGACTCGGTCCGCGCATCAGGAGCACCGCTCCTGAATGTCACCGCCGCGCTGTCGACCTGACCTGGGAGAGCGGCGGCTCCCGGCGCGACGAGCACGCCCACGGCCAAGGCCCCCGAGGCAAGGAAGATGAGCGAACGGTGCGGCATGGAAAGGACCTTAACCCGGCCTCCTGCTCACCGGAGCATGAGCGCCTCGCCGAGAGGCTTGCGCTCGAGGGCGGGCACCTCGCAGCCGGGAGCGGGGTAGCCGACCGGGAAGAGGATGTACGGGCGCTCCGTCGCAGGACGCCCGAGGATCTCGGTGAGGAATCCCATCGGGTTGGGCGTGTGCGTGAGCGTCGCCAAGCCCATCGAGTGCAGGGAGGCGATGAAGAGCCCACACGCGATGCCGACGGACTCGTTCACGTAGTAGTTCTTGCGCAGCGATCCATCCGGCATCGGCGTCGACTTCTGCGCGAAGACGACGACAATCCACGGCACGACGTCGAGGAAGGACTTGTCCGATGTCGTGCCAAGCGGAGCGATGGCCTCGCGCCAGGCCTCAGGGAGGCGTCCGCCTTCATAGTTTGCGCGCTCTTCCTCCTCGGCTGCGAGGCGAATGCGGTGCCTGGTCTCGGGATCGCTCACCGCGACAAAGGTCCACGGCTGCTGGTGCGCACCGCTGGGAGCGGTGTTGGCCGTGGCGACCGCGATCTCGATGAGTTCGCGGGGTACCGGTTCCGCGCTGAAGTCACGCACGCTGCGGCGCGCATCCATGTGCTCGAGGAAGGCGCGCCCAGCCTGCTGCGGGTCCCCGATACGCGGGGCGGCGTACGGGATGAATCCCGCGGTCGGGGAATCCTGGCTCATGCCGCCAGCCTGCCGCCCGTCTCGACGTCGGCGATGCCCTTCTTCATGTCGACGCGCGAGAGGAGGATGCCCCCGATGATGAAGAAGACGACGAGAGCGAGGATCGCCACGCGATAGGAGCCGAGGAACTGCAGGGTCAGGCCGAAGATGAGCGGGCCGAGCAGCGAACTCGCACTACCGGAGATCTCGTAGAAGGAGAAGTACTCCGCCTCGCGGTCACGCGGCACGAGCTGGGCGAAGAGCGAGCGTGACAGGGCCTGGCTGCCGCCGAGGACGAAGCCGATGAATGCGGCGAGGAAGAGGAAGGGCAGGCTCGACCCGGCGGGCAGAAGGAAAGCCACGACCAGGACCAGGGTCCAGAGCACGAGGCTGAAGAGCACGACCTTCTTGGCGGTGAAGCGACGTGCCGCACGGCCGAGCAGCAGGGCGCCGGCGATGCCCACGGTCTGCACAATCAGGACGGCGACGATGATGATGGTCGTCTCAAGCCCCAGCTCCTGGTCGGCGTAGGTAGCCGACAGCGCGATCACGGTCTGGATGCCGTCGTTATAGAAGAAGAATGCGATGACAAAGAGCAGAGCCACCGGGTAGCGGCGCAGGTCGCGCATGGTGTGGGCAAGTTGACGCAGTCCGACGCCGCGGCGCTCGCCTCCCGCGACGACCTCAGCGGCGAGTCGATTGGGTCGATTGCGCAGCCGGGCGAGCGGGATGAGGGTGAAGAGTGCCCACCAGGCCCCGGCGGAGAAGAGCGCGATGCGCACCGCCATCGACTCCGTGATGCCGAAGCTCTCATGCCCGAGGAAGAGGACGAGGTTGAGGACAAGCAGGATGATGCCACCGGCGTAGCCCATCGCCCATGCGCGGGACGAGACGCCATCGCGCTCCTCAGGAGTCGCAATCTCAGGCAGGAAAGAGTTGTAGACCACGAGCGCAGCACCGAAGGCGGCGTTGGCGATGATGAAGAGGACTCCGCCGAGTTGGTAATTGTCGCCCTGCAGGAAGAACATCCCCATGACGGCGAAGGCGCCGATGTAGGCGAAGATCCCCATGACGGATTTCTTCGACTTCGCCGTGTCGGCGATCGCGCCGACGATCGGCATGAGGATGAGCTGAGCGACGACCGAAAGCGCCACTCCGTAGGGGACGTAGGACTCCGCCGTGACCGGGATGATGCCCAGCAGCGTGATCTGCTCGCCCGCCTCCTCGGCGCCGCGTGCGATCTCGGTGAGATAGGGCCCGAGGAAGACGGTGCCGACAGTCGTGGAGAAGGCGGATGCCGCCCAGTCATAGAAGTACCAACCGCGCTGTTCGCGCCGCCGCACCTCGGGCGGGTCGAAAGCCTCGTTCGTGGACACGGGGGTGGACATGGAGCGATAGTGCCCGAGACGGGGCGGTCGGGGAAGGCCCCGCGCGAGTCCCGCACGGGGTACGCCGTACCGCCTCGCTTCCCGGCCTAGGCTCGGACGGTGACCGCCGCCGATCCGCTCGCGCGCAGCCCGCTGCGCACTCCCCGCGCGTGGGCCGCGCTGCTCATCGGCGTCGTCCTCGTGGGCATCGGGCTCGGCATGATGATCGACGCCGACTTCGGGGTCGCCCCGGCGGATGCGCTGTTCACTGCCCTGTCACGCACCAGTGGCCTGAGCGTCGGCACGATCCTCGTGCTGGCCAGCATCCTCATGGTGCTCATGTCGTGGGCGCTCGGGCTCAGGCCCGCGATCGGCACCCTCATCTCCTTCGTCGGGATCGCCGTCGTGGTCGATGTCACGCGCCTGCTTCTCGCGGCTGTTGATGCTCCCGACTGGGTGCTCGGGGCGCGGATCGTCCTCTGGATCATCGGCCTGGTCTTGTTTTGCGCCGGGGTGATGGGCATCTTCAGCTCCGATCTCGGCGCCAGTCCCTACGACCAGGTCGTTCGCTCGATCGCTTTCCGCACCGGCCGCTCACTGGGGTTGGCGCGCCTGGCCGTCGATGCCATCGCCCTACTCGGCGCCATCGTGCTCGGCGGCTCGTGGGGCATCGGCACCGTGATCATCCTCGTCGTCGTACCGCTCGCGCTCAACCGCGTGCTCCCCCACGTGAAGCGCCACGTGCACCACGACCCGGCACACGACCGCACCGCCTGACATGCGCCGCGCCACCGCCTTCGTCCTCGCCGCCGCCCTGGCCCTCAGTGCTCTTCCTGCACTCACTGCCACAGCGGCTCCTGCCCAGACCGATATCTGGCAGGAGTTGCGCACCGGCCGTGGCTACGTCGTGATGCTGCGCCACGCACTCGCACCGGGCACCGGTGATCCCGCGGGGTTCCGGCTCGGCGACTGCTCCACCCAGCGCAATCTCTCGGCGGAGGGGCGACGCCAGGCCGTCGCGATTGGTGCGCAATGGCGGCGCGAGCGCATGCCGATCGATCGCGTGCTCACCAGCCGCTGGTGCCGGGCGCGCGACACGGCGCGACTCCTGGCCATCGGCGCGGTCACGGCGTACCCCGCCCTGGACTCCAGCTTCACCGTCTCCGACGCGACTGCCGCTCGTCGCGCAGCCGAGGTGCGCGCGCTGATCGCGCGCCACCGGGGCGAGCGGGGCGTGCTCGTGCTCGTCGGCCACCAGGTCAACATCACCGATGTCACCGGTGTCGTGCCGGCCTCAGGACAGGCCGTCGTGGTGAAGGCCCGGGCGGACGGGACCGTGCGCGTGGTCGGCACCCTGCCGGCGCCGTAGTCGTGATGATGCGCTGCGGGCTAGGCCGGGTCTAGCGCCTCGGCGATGACGCTCCATGCGGCATCGGTCGGCTCGCCGGGCACGCGCGCGAGCACCTCGCCCGCAGGGGTGACGACGCAGGCCTGCACCTCCTCGGATCCCGGGATGCCGAGAACCTTCTGGAAGGCCGAGACGTTGGTGTAGACGGTGATCGTGCGTGCGAGCACACGCGGGATGCGGATGCTCGATGCCATGCCGCCGTCAATGAAGCCGCGGCCGACCTTCCACCGCGTGGAGAGGATTGGAATCTCGACCACGCAGGTCTCATCACCGGGCGCCATGTCGACGGGTGATCCGGGTACGCCGACCGCTTCCGCCCGGGCGATCCAGCGATCGACGCACCCCTGGTGACGCTGCTGGAACGCCAACAGCGCGAGGGTGCGCGGGGCGGGAAGGTCTTCGGGCAAGGCGACGTCGGCTCCGGAAAGAGAGCGACCAGCCACGCGCGGAAACTCCACGCGATGACTATGTCAGGCGACCTGGAAGGAACGCTTGCTCAGGCCGTAGAACGAACCGGTAATGGTCGTCTCTGGTGCCGCCTCGGGATCGCTCGCCGCACCGAGGGCCACGAAGATCGGCGTGAAGTGCTCGACGGTGGGGTGGGCGTAGGGCATGCCGGGCGCCTCGCGGAAGCGCGCCAACTCGTCGATGTCACCACGCGCCAGCGCATCGGCTGCCCACGCATCGAAGTCGACTGACCATCCAGGCGGAGTCGCTCCGGTCGACCAGTCCGTGAGGAAGGGCAGCCCATGCGTGAGGAAGCCGGAGCCGATGAGCAGGATTCCGTGGTCGCGCAGCGGCTGCAGGCGGCGGCCCAGCTCGAGCAGGGCCTGCGGGTCGTGCGCCGGCAGGGACATCTGGATGACCGGGATGTCGGCGTCGGGATACATCACCTTGAGCGGCACCCATGCGCCGTGGTCGAGCCCGCGCGAGGCGTGCTCGTAGAGCTCCTGCGAGTCGGGCAGCACCGAGCGGACCAGCGAGGCAAGCGCGGAGGCATCCGGCGTCGAGTAGGTCATCCGGTAGTAGTGCTCGGGGAACCCCGAGAAGTCGTAGACGAGAGGCGTACCCGCCGTAGTCGTCGAGATGGCAAGGGGCGCGGCTTCCCAGTGAGCACTGAGGATCACGATGCCCCGCGGGCGGGGCAGGGCACTCGCCCAGTCAGCGAGTTCGCGGGTCCAGAGCCGATCGTCGAGGAGGGGCGGAGCGCCATGGCCGAGGTAGAGCGCGGGCATGCGCAGATCCGCTCCCGCCGTGCTCACGCGGCCCTCGGAGGTTGTCGATTGGACATCCATGGAAATGAGGGTAACATATAGTTCAACGCTCAACTACCTGTGAGAGGTCTCCATGCCCGCCGTGACCGTCGACAACCCGCTGACACTCCCCCGCGTCCCCGAGCCCAATCCCGCGCTCAAGGACCGTCCGGTCGTCTCGATCACGACCGCGCCGCGCGGCTTCGAGGGCGAGGGCTTCCCGGTACGCCGCGCCTTCGCCGGCATCGACCTCCGCGCACTCGATCCCTTCATCATGATGGACCAGATGGGCGAGGTGGAGTACGCGCCCGGTGAGCCCAAGGGCACGCCCTGGCACCCACACCGCGGATTCGAGACCGTCACCTACATCATCGACGGCATCTTCGAGCACGCTGACTCGCACGGCGGCGGCGGCGTGATCACCAACGGCGATACCCAGTGGATGACCGCGGGCGCGGGCATCCTGCACATCGAGAAGCCCCCGGAGCACCTGGTCGTGAGCGGCGGCCTCTTCCACGGCC
>CAYYZU010000105.1:0-6738 GCA_964476205.1 uncultured Actinomyces sp.
CTGAGCAAGCCCAGGGATTCGCACACGAGGAGGGCGAAGTGCTTGAGGGCTACGCATCCGTGGCTGCGGCAGTCCTTGACCGTGCACGGCGACCCGTGGCGAGCGTCAGTGTGACCTACCGGCTGGACGAGACGGTCAACGTGACGGAGACGGGGCGTGCCGTCAAGCGCGCAGCGGAGGCCATCTCCATTCGGGGGTAGGAGTTTCGATCAGCCTCGAAGGCCTAGGCGGTCCAAGGATTAGTGACATCGATGCCCGAGCCTTCGAAGTCACGCTCATTGCGCGTTGCCAGCGTGGCACTGCGCGATGCGCAGATCGCCGCGATCATGCAGTCGAGCTGATCGATGGGCCTGCCAGCGGTTTCTCGTCGTCGGGAGATGAGCGCATAGTGACCGGCAGCTTCGCGATCAAAGGGAAGAACATCGTGGGCGATGTCGACGAGCAGTGATCGAAAGATCTCCTCGAGGCCTGCGCGACGCCTGCCGCGGGGCAGGCGCTGGATGCCCTGATCGATCTCAGCCATGGTGATCGCTGTGGTCGTGGCCTCACCTGGCATGACTTGCGCGATCCATGCGACAACCCGCGGATCGGGACTGGGCCGCATGAGTTCGGACAACACGTTGGTGTCGATGACGATCATGAAGTGAAGTCCGGAGGCGTACGCGAGGATCCGCGCGATGCCAGATCCAGGTCGATGCCGCCAACCTCTTGGAAGCGCGCATGCCAGGTCTGGAGCCAGTTGCTCTCCGGGCGGACTGCCTCTGTGAGGATCGCGCGGACTTCCGCCTCCATCGAGCGCCCATGGGCGGCCGCGCGCCGGCGCAGTGACTCGCGGACGCCGTCGTCGAGATTGCGGATGCTCAGGTCAGCCATAGCGCTAGCAATGCTAGCAATATCCCGCGTCATCCCTCGAGGATGCCCTGAGCGTGCGCTTGAGGTGCTGGGTCATCCACAGCCCCGCTCTACGCGAGCGTAAGCACGCCGTCGACGCGACGGGGGATCCCCCACGGGTTGCCGTCGCGCAGGGCCACGGGGAGCAGCTGCTGCGGCATGCCCTGCCATGTCACCGGGCGCATGAAGCGATCGACCGCTGAAGCACCCACGCTCGTGGTGGCCGGAGCCGTCGTCGCAGGGAATGGTCCGCCATGCTGCATTGACCACGTCACGGCGACCCCAGTAGGCCAGCCATTCCACAGCACGCGTCCGGCGTGAGCAGCCAGGCGCGGCAGGAGTTCCGCGACGATCGGCTCGTCGGCAATGCCGTGCACACCTGCGGCAAGCAGGCCCGGCAGCACGTCAGCAAGCTCGAGCATCTGCTTCGGGTCGTCGTACTCCACCAGCAGCGACATCGGACCGAAGCATTCCTCGAGCAGCTCCGGCGTCGCGATGACCTCGCTCGCAGGCACAGCGAAGAGGGTGGCGTGCACGGTGTCGGTCTCGGCATCCCAACCACCACCGTGGAGCACCTCGATGGATGCCATGTCGATGCGCTCGCTCACTCCGTGGAGGAAGGCCTCGCGGATCGCCTCGGTGAGCATCCCTTGGGCGGGTACGGCGCCCAGGGCAGCGATCGCCTCGGCTCGGATGCCCTTGTGATGCGGCGCCACGAGTAGGCCGGGCTTGGTGCAGAACTGCCCGGCGCCGAGGGTGAAGGAGCCGACCCAGCCCGCGGCGATCGCCGCGCCATGCTCGGCAGCGGCCTCGGGCGTGACGAAGATCGGATTGATGCTGCCGAGCTCGCCGTAGAACGGAATCGGGCGCGGGCGTTCAGCCGCGAGCCTGGCCAGGGCGAGTCCCCCGCGCTGACTGCCGGTGAATGCCACCGCCTCGATGCGGTCGTCGTTGACGAGGTCGATGCCGTCCTGGAGCTGATGCGACACCATCGTGAGCACACCGCGCGGGGCGCCCGCGTCGGCAAGCGCCTGCTGGGCAATCGCCATGATCGCGTCACTGAGGCGCGGGTGACCGGGATTGGGTTTGACGACGACGGGGCAGCCGGCAGCGAGCGCCGACGCCGTGTCTCCGCCGAGGGTGGAGAAGGCGAAGGGGAAGTTGGACGCTGCGAAGACAGCGACGGGTCCGAGTGCGACATTCATGCGGCGCAGGTCGGGCCGGGGTGGGGTCATGTCGATGTTGGCATGGTCAAGAACGACGCCGAGGAAGGCTCCGTCACGCACGACCTGGGCCATCAGGCGCAGTTGGCCGGTCGTGCGACCGACCTCGCCGGTGAGGCGGTCGACGCCGAGGCGGCTCTCCTCGACGGCGACGGGCACGAGGTCGTCGCGCGCGGCATCGACCGCGTCCGCGATGGCCTCGAGGAGGCCGGCGCGGGTCTCCAGATCCGTATCGGCGTACCACTGCTGCGCTGCCTTCGCTGCCGCGCAGGCTTCGCTGACGCTCATCACCGTGCTCATGCCACTCCTTCTGCAATGCGGGCGCTCACGACCGCGTCTTCCCATGCCATGCCCATGCTCTTGAACACCCTCGAACCGCCCGCAGGAACGTCGACGGACTTCCGTGCGATCTGAGTGAGGTCGGCTGCGATGTCGTCGGGCGTCATGAGACCCGCGGTGATCGCGCAGACCACGTCGCCTGCTTCGCGCAGGGCTGACTCGCGCTCCTCGACGACGACGAAGGACCTCCCAACGAGCTCGCTGGGCAGCTCGCAGCAGGTGGGAGAGTGCGTGCCCACGGCCACCGCGGCGACATCGTCGCGGGCATCTGCCGCGTCGAAGAGAGCAGAGGTCGCGGTCGTGGCGCACACGATGATGCGTGCCTCGCGGATCGCGGGTGCGGCCTCATCGGTGGAGACGAGATGGAATTCCACGTCGATGTGACGCATGGTGGCATCGGCCACCATGTCCGCCGCGCGCTCTGGGCGGCGAGCGACGACGGTGACCTTGCGGATGGGCCATTCGGCGATGACCGCATCGATATGGGCGCGCGCTTGCGGCCCGGCGCCGAAGACAACGAGCGTGTCGCATTCGGCCGGGGCGATCGCACGCAGCGCGACGATGCTCACCGCGGTTGTCCGCATGACGGTCAGGGCAGCGGCGTCCATGATCACGCTGGGAGCGAGCGACACTGGATCGAAGACGACGTGCACACCCTTGATGCGCGGGTCCGGGCGGTCGGCATCGTGATGGATCGTGACGAGCTTGACCGTCGGCGTGCCGGTGACGCGGCTGGGCATGAGTAGTAGCTCGCCCGGGGGTAGGTCGACGAAAATACGCGCCGGATCCGACTCACCCGGCAGGCCTGCGCGCAGAGCCTCCTCCAGAGCATCGGCGCACTGGCCAATGGTCGCTGCGGCGTAAGTCTGCGCCTCGTCGAGGAATCGCACGGATGTCACGGGGGTCACCCTTCCACTGACTCGGCCGCGAGCGCGCCCAGGGGCACAGGCACGCTCACGGGACGGTACGAAGCTGCTTGGAGAGAGGCGATGTCATCGAATCCGCAGAGCCCATCGACTGCGGCGGCGCACATGCGCCCTTGGCACCAGCCCATGCCGGCACGGCTGAGCAACTTGACGGTGCGAGCGTCACGAGCTCCCAGCGCCACCGCCTCGCGCACGCGGGAGACCGACACCTCCTCGCACCGGCACACGAGAGTGTCATCGCGGACACCGTCGGCCCAACCATCTCGGACGGGGAAGGTCGCGTGGAGCCCCGCGGCAAAACGGCGCCAGCGCGCCACCTCCCGACGCACGCGCTCCAATGCAGCGGGGGTGAGAGCACTCGCGCGATCGGACATCACCGCCGCCGTCGCTCCCGCGACCAAGCCCTCGACGCGGGCAGCCTCGACACCGCCGATGCCCGTGGTCTCGCCGGCTGCAAGCAGGCCGGGCACCGACGTCGCCTGGTCGTCGTCCACCTCTATGGCGAGCCCGCCATCCGCACCGCGGACAGTGCGTGCGCCCAACTGAGCGGCAAGGTCGAGTTGCGCGACGAAGCCAAAACCCACCGAGACCGCGTCGCATTCGATGATCCGCTCGGTGCCCGGGATCGGGCGCCAGTTCGAGTCAACGCGCGCAATGCGCACACCCGTAACGCGACCCTCACCCAGCGCCTCGACGATGCGATGACGGCGCAAGTAGGGGACGCGATGGCGCGCGAGGGTGGCGATGAAGCGGCTGAGGTCGCCCGCCTTGCCCAGGCCGGAGGCAAGGCCGCGCAGTTGGCGCACACTGCCCACGACCGGATCATTGGCCTCGACGACGGCGGCGACATCCGCGCCGTGCTCCAGCAGCGAGGCAGCGACGGCAAGGAGGAACGGCCCCGTTCCCGCCACGACCACGCGGCGACCGGGCAACACATGCTGTCCCTTGACGAGCGACTGCGCGCCGCCTCCGGTCATCACTCCCGGGAGGGTCCACCCGGGAAAGGGAAGCGGTCGGTCGAAGGCACCCGTCGCCAAGATGACCGTGCCTGCACGCAGGATGCCGACGTCGTCGCGATGCCGATCGTCACCCCGCGTGCGCACGAGGAGCCGCTGACCTGCGCGCTCGAGGGCGTAGGCGGTGGTGCGCGGCCGATAGTCGACAGCATTCGCTGCCACCAGCCGGTCAAGATCGCCCGCGAGGGCGGCATAGTCGAGGCCCGCGCGAGGCAGAGATGACATGTCGGCGCCCCGGTAGTACTGGCCGCCGGGCTGGTCGCCTACGTCGATGAGCGTGACGCGGCACCCTGAGCGCGCGGCGACGACTGAGGCTGCCACGCCGGCAGCGCCCGCACCGATGACGGCGACATCGCAATCACTCGCCATAGCCCGTGCCCTCCTGTCGCTCCAGGCGGTCACCCTCACGGACCTGAGCGAGGCAGGCGCGAACATTGGGCTCACCGTTGACGGTGATGAGGCAGTCGAAGCAAGCCCCGATCCCGCAGAAGACTCCGCGGGGTCGATCGTCGAAGCGCGTGCGTCGCCACGACATCACCCCACCGGCGATGAGTGCCCCGGCGATGCTCTGACCCTCGGACGCCGCCATCTCCACCCCGTCGAGGGTGAAGGAAATGTCACGTGACATAACGCGCCTCGAATCTCTCGGGGGCGAACGGTGCAAGGTCAATGGAGGTCGGCACACCGGTGAGCGCCTGCGCGATGACGTGACCGGTCGCAGCGGCGAGGCCCACGCCGGCGCCCTCGTGACCGCACGCGTGGAACAACCCGGGCACGCGTGGGTCGGGACCGATGACGGGCAAGTGATCCGGGCAGTAGGGGCGGAAGCCGCCGTAGGTCCGCAGCAGCTGCACGTCCGCGAGGAACGGGAAGACCTCGATGGCCTGGCGAGCGAGACGGCGCACGACTCCCCAGTCGAGGGTCTTATCGAACCCCACGCGTTCGCGGCTCGCGCCGATGAGGACCGTGCCGGCCTGCGTGCCTTCGATCACCGCGGAGGTCTCGAGGCCGGCATTGTCGGAGGCGACGTTGGCGACATAGTCGGCGGCGTAGACCTTGTGATGCACAACGGGCGGCAGCGGCTCGGTGACGAGGATGAAGCCCCGGCGCGGAAGGATCGGCAGCTCGACGCCCGCAAGCCCGGCGATCTCACCGCCCCAGGTGCCGGCCGCGTTGACGACATGGCGCGTCGAGATGACTCCCTGCGATGTACGCACGGCTGAGACTGCTCCCGCAGCATCACGGTCGATGCCGGTGACCGTGCATTCGGTCATGAGCGTGGCCCGGCCGGTCACTCGTGCTGCTTCGATCAAGTGCGCGGCGGCCATCATGGGCTGCACCTGCATGTCCTGCGGGTAGAAGACACCGCCGACAAGATCGCGGGAGATGCGCGGCTCGAATGTGGCGAGGTCCGCGGCCGCCACCGTCTCGGCGATCACGCCACAGGAGCGCTGCTCGTCGGCGAAGCGCAGCAGGTGCTCGTAGGTCTCCGGTCGAGCCGCGACGACGAGGCCGCCTTTGGGGTCGAGCTCGAATGCATCGCCCAGGGCTCCCGCCATCTGCGCCCACAGGTCACGGCTGAGCAGCGCGAGGTCGAGCTCCGGTCCGGGCTCCTTGTCGGAGACGAGGATGTTGCCCTCGCCGCCACCCGTCGTGCCGCTGGCCACCGCTCCGCGATCGACGACGATGACCGACAGGCCCGCCTCCGCGCACGCGCGCGCGCAGCAAGCACCGACCACACCTGCGCCGATGATGACGACGTCGGCGTTCATCCGCGCTCCTCGCGGCGACTCGCCCAGATTCCGCGCACATGGTCGAGGTGGTGTGCCATCACCTTCTCCGCTGCACGCCGATCCCCCGACTCGAGCGCGTCGATAAGTCGCACGTGCTCCGCTGCCGAGTCGACCAAGACACCTTCGGCAGCGAGCTGCTCGAGCCCGTAGAGCCGGCTCTGGTCGCGTAGGCGCCCGACCATCTCGACCAGTCTCGGATTGCCCGCCTCGGCAAGGAGAGCCAGGTGCAACTCGCGGTCGGATTCGACGTACGCGACGACATCCCCGCGCCGTGCCGCATCGTGCACTGCAGCGGCAAGGCCACGCAGCCGCTTGATCGCCGCGGGGCCCATCGCACCCGCAAGTTCCCGCACGGTCGGTACCTCGAGCAGGCGCCGGAGCTCCGTCACCTGGTCAAGCTCCTCGTCGGTGAGCTCGACGACACGGAAGCCCTTGTTGGGCACGGGCGCCACGATTCCCTCGTTGACCAGGTCGAGCATGGCCTCGCGCACGGGTGTGGCGCTCACGCCGAACTGCTCGGCGAGCGCCGGGATGCTGTACGTCGTACCCG
>CAYYZU010000106.1:0-6737 GCA_964476205.1 uncultured Actinomyces sp.
CGGGGCGCACGACGAAGTCCATCTCGAGCCTGCCGCTGGGCACGTGCAGCAGTTGCGCGCGTACGCCCACTCGCCCGCGCTCGCGGAAGTCCTTGGTGCTGACATTCGGCACCAGCGCGCGTGCTTGAGCGACGAGGTGACGGCGCGAATACTTCGGCAGTTCGCTGCGCACGAGGCCGGGGACGTCATGGTGCGGCGAGCGCAGGAAGCGCGGATACAGGCGCGCGATGCCCGCCATCTCGGACGCGCTGATCCCGCGCACGCCGCCATAGTCCTCGCGCCACAGCGACGGGATCGCCGTCGGCCCGACCTTGGTGCGGCCGCTCACCGTGACGGTGAGGTGCACGCCGAGGAAGGGATTGCGCGGATCCGGCACCGGATAGACATGCCGCTGCAGGCGCCCCGCGGGCCAGTTCGAGTACCAGTAGAGCCCCTTGAAGGGGAGCATCGCGTAGTCCTCGCCCACGCCGAACCACCGCGCGACGCGATCGGCATAGAGCCCGGCGGCATTGATCGTGTGGCCCACCGTGACGCGCTGGTACGGCGTACGGATCCAGCCCGGGCCCGCCTCGACGACGGGCGTGCCGAGTCGCACCTCGCCGCCGCGCTCGCGCACGCGCGCGGCCAGTGCCTCGACAACCGAGACCGGGTCAGCAACGGCAGTGGAGGGCGACCAGAGCGCGCGCTCGTGCGTGCGCGCCAGGGGCTCGAGCTCGCGCAGACCTGCCTCGTCGACCATCTCGAGTGGTACGCCGTTCGCATGTCCCCGCGCGTAGAGGTCATCGAGCTGCGGCAGTTGGTCGGATGACGTGGTGACGACGACCTTGCCGGTCTCGCGCACGGGCACGTCGCGCTCCGCGCAGAAGGCGCGCAGGAGTTGATTGCCGCGCCGCGTGAGCTGGGCCTTGAGTGAGTCCGGCGCGTAGTAGAAGCCCGCGTGGAGCACGCCGGAGTTGCGTCCCGACGCGTGCTCCGCGAGGCGCTCCTCCTTGTCGAAGACGACCACGGAGGATCCCGGATGTGCGGCGAGCCAGGCATCGGCCAGCGCGAGTCCGACGATGCCTCCCCCGATGACGGCGACGTCGGCGGAGCGCATGTGATCAGGCTAGGGCCCCCTCGCTATGGCAACGGCACCCGGAAGAACTCCGGCCGATAGAGCGTGGGGTCGGTCGCGATCGCGTCGGCGTCGGTCATGTTGCGGCTCACGCTCACGACGATCGTGCCGGGCTCGGGGAAGAGCGACGGATGGGCGAGCGCGGCGTAGGCGAGGATCCCCGCTTCGGGTTGGCTCGGGCGGGACGCGACGACCTCGCCTGCGGTGAAGGGACCGGTGGGCTCGGGCGCGGAGCGGATGACGACATCGCTGCCGAGCGCGCCATCGCGCTTGCTCACGGCGTACCACGTCTGGCCCTCGGTGAAGACCGACAGCGTCTGCTCGACACCTCCGACCGCGGGGATTACGGCCGTGGCGCTGCTCTCGTCAGCGCTCCAGTCGCTTCCCGTCCAGTACTCCCACGACTCGACATCGAACACGCTCTCCGGCGTTGCGCGGGCGACGTGCAGCGACCAGCCGAAGACGAGGTCGCGCTCGGGATTGGCGGTGCCGAAGATGTAGATGTAGCCGTCATCGGCCCGCCACGAGGCCGCGCCCCAGCCGATCCTCTGCCGTGACGCATCGTCTGTGCCGATGTCCTGCACATTCGCGGTGTGGGGGATGCCGTCGGAATCGACATGCACCTCGGCGAGGCTGGGACCGAGGTTGGCGAACACACCATCGCCGCGCTCGGCGACGCGCTGAAGGAACATGGCCACTGTCGTGTCTGGGGCGGCCTCCACGAGCGATGTCGGCCAGTAGCCGACTCCGTCGGCGCGATCGGGGACGAACGCCGAACCCCGCGACCCGAGCACCAGGCAGGCGCGATCATCGGCGAACGCGAGGATGGCGTTGCGCACGCTCGCCTCCTGGGTGACGTCCGTGTCGAGGAGGGCGTCGCCGAAGGCCATGAGGAGGTCACCGGTGGCCAGCTCGGCATCGACCGCCATGTCGCCGCCAGCGAGGCCGGCAAGGGAGGGCGCCTGGGCGAAGTCGGCGGCCATGGCCTCGACATCGGCGTACGCCGTGACGGGCCGGCAGTCGGTGACGGACTCACGACCGGCCGGGACGTCGGAGGCCGTGCTGGCATCGATCGCGCAGCCCCCCACGGGAGCGGCGAGCAGGAGCAGGCACGAGAGGGAGAGGGCCTTCACCCCGTGACGTTAGGTTGAGGTGAGCCCTGGGGTCACGGGCCAGCGCCCGATGCTGACCGGGCACTTGGCGAGACACCCTCGTGCGAACGTTGCTAGCGTCCCTCCATGCCCGGACGACGTCCCCTTTTGTTTGGCGCGGCCGGCGTTGCCTCGGCCGCGATGCTCGCCAGCAGCCTCACGGTGCCGCCGCTCGGCGCGACCCCCGCCCAGGCGGCTCCTTCGGATGTCGCGGGCATCGAGACTGCGGGACCGATTGCCGTGACGCAGGGCACGGGAGAGGCGAGACCGGACCTCCCCGTCGGGGTTGCGGTAATGCCGCGCGGCAGCGTGCTGTCGCCGATCGAGCCACAGGTCTACGACGCCCGGCTCGCCGACGAGGCCAGCGTCAAGGCGCGCGTGCTCTTCCTCACCGGGGGCCGTGACGTAGTGATCTTCAACGGAGAGATGCGCGCAGGCTGGATGGCCGTTGCCGAGACGCTGGTGCCCGGTGGCGACTACGAGGTGCAGATCCAGGCCGGTGACGGCGAGTGGAAGCGCACCGGGACCTTCAACGTGGGCACGCGCGGGGGTGGAGTCGGGCCGATGGCACGCGTGGGTGGCATCAGCGTGTCCACCATCACCGGCGAGGCCGCGTGGAGTTGGACGTCGGAGACCCTTGCCGGCTCGAGCCTCTCGGCCATGCTGGCGTGGGGCAGCGGGGTCTCGCGCTCGAGCGGTGTCCCTGAGGGCTGGCGACTCGCGGTGGAGAGTGGTTCTCCGTGGGCCGAGTTGTCCGAGCGCGGCCCCGACATCGACGTCCTGCGGCAGCCCGGTGCTCCCGCGGTCGATCGCGTCAGCGATACCCGGGTGAGCGTCTCCTATGACTACCCCTACGGCGCGGAAGCAGTGCTCCTGCAGTACCGCGAAGGCAACGGCAGGTGGCGCCTGCTGGGACGCGCGGGTTCCAGCCTCGACGGGCGAGAGTTCGTCACGCCCTACGGCCGCGTGACCGTGCGTATGGGCGTGAAGTCGGAGACCGGGACAGTGCTGTGGAGCGATCCCGTGCGTGCCACGGCACAGGGAAGCAGCGAGCAGCCCGACCTGCCGTCCGCCACGTCGGGCCGCAACTCGATCGCCACCGCAGGTGACGCACCTGCGGTCGTCACACTGCGCGGCTGGGATGGCTCGCTCATGACCTTCGTGCGCAACGACCTCGGCGTCTACGAGCAGGCCAATGGCTCCGCCATCCCCGGGTACGTCAATGCGCTCACTCGCGAGTCCGATGGCGTCTGGGAGTTCGTCGATACGCAGGGCGTCGTGACTCGCTTCGTAGCGGGCCGGCCCGTGACCGTGTCCGCGAAGGGCGAGGTCATCACCTCGATGAAGTGGGATGAGCAGGGTCGACTCGTCTCCGCGTCCGTCGGGCCGGATCGCACCATGGCATTCACCTACGCCGGATCCGGCACATGCCCCGACTGGACCGCACATGGCTTCGATGCGGCCCCCAAGGGGGCTCTCTGCAGCATCACCTACCCCGGGGGCGTCGCTACCGAGATCGGCTACGCGGGTGGATACCTCTCCCTCATCAAGGATCCCGGCAACGTCGGCACGACGTTGGGCTGGGACTCCCTCGGGCGTCTCGTTTCCACGCGTTCTGCTCTCGTCTCGCAGGTGGCGACCCGCGAGCCGTCCGCCAAGGATGTGCTCACGCGTATCGAGTACGACCGGCAGGGCCGCGCGTTCGCGCTCATCGACCAGCCGGCGGAGGCGGGTGCTTCTTCTCAGCGTCGCGAGATCGCGTTCCCCGCAATCAACGACACGGTGCTTCGCAGGTGGCTCGCCGGATCCGGGGATCCGTTGACCTCGCGCGTGCGCCAGGTCAACGAGGGCCCCTACCGGATGAGCGTCACCTATCAGGTCGATCCCCTCAAGTTCACGACGATCTCGGCGCGCGATGCCGCGGGCCTGAGCATCGCGACCAAGGCTGACCCCAAGACCGGCCGGCTGTCGACGTCGATCGATGCCCAGGGCCGCGCGGTGCGCTACGAGTACGACGACCGCGGACTCGTCGTGCAAGTCAAGGGCCCCTTCGTCTCGGGCACCGGCACCAGGGCTCGCGGTGAGGGCATGGTCACCACCAACAGCTACGACACCGAGCGTGTGGGCCCTACCGACAGGGACCTCTCTGGCCTGCGAGTGCAGTCCTACTCCAAGGCCCAGTTTGCGGGCACCGTCACCTCCGAGTTCTGGGAGTCCGCGCCCAACGGCGGGGGACTTTCGGCGGGATGGTCGGGCCGTTCGGATGACTTCTCGGCCCAGGCGGCTGGCGTGTGGGTGCCGTCCGATGAGGATGACGCGAAGGGCGCGGCTACCGGCTGGCAGTTCGACGTGGATGCGTCCACGGACGCCGATGTGTCCTTCATCCTCGGCGGAGTCGTCTGCGTCGTCAACAAGCCGTGCGTGGTCCGCAATGTGCCTCGGGGTCCCAAGGCCGTGACGGTCCAGGTGGCCCGCGGCGGGTCGAACGGATTCTTCACCGTGCGCGCTGCTCCCGTCGGCCAGACGCCGGCGCTGCTGCCGCGCGCTCAGGTGGGTCCGGGCTACGCCCTGGCCACGTCGCAGACCACGAATGATGTCGTCGGCGGACGAGAGCTGCAGACGCGCTACGCCTTCGAGGATCCTTCACTGGGCCGCCCGAGCGAGGTCATCGCGCCCCTCGGGCTGACCACGTCGTTCGCCTACGAGCAGTCATCGAGCGCGCGGCTACTCAGTCGCACCACGCCGGGCGGGGCAGTCCAGTCCACCGAGTACTGGCCGGACTCGGGCACGGTGGCGCTGCCCTCACTGTGCGGTGCGCAGACCGCTGTCGCAGCGGGGCAGGCGTCGACCATCACGCGTCAGGACGGGACGAAGGTCACCACGTACTACGACGCCCGCGGTCGAGTCATAGCCGCCGTCGACGGCGACGAGACCATGTGCATGACCTATTACGCCGATTCGTCCATCAAGACGACGGGAATCTACGCTGCAGGAGGCCTGCTGGAGTCTTCCGTCTACGAGCAGTCGGTCGACGGGGATCCGCGCGTGACGAGGCAGACGACGGCGCACGGCGATGCCGCACCCGTCAATCCAGGCGGGCAGATCACATCGACGGTGCGTGTCGATCTCCTGGGTCGACCGGTCGAATCGACCGGTGCGTCCGGGGTCGTGACCCGCACCACCTACGACGTACTCGGCAATCCCACCCGGGTGGTGCAGACCCCGCCGGTCGGCGATGCCCTGACCTTCGAATACTCCTACCGAGCCGTGGATGGGCAGCTGCAGTCGCAGAAGGTCAACGGCGTCACTGCGGCGACGCTTGCCTACGACGAGCAAACAGGCCGGATCGCTTCGGTGGCCTATCCGGACTCCGTGCGTACGAGTTTCGGCTACTTCGGCAATGGGCAACTCGACTCCGTGGACGTGGCGTCGACGGATCCGCGATTCACGCGTATCGCCCACAGGTTGAGTCGCGCTGACGCGGGTCGAATCATGAGTGAGTCACTCATCGTGCGCGGTACCGCGGCGACCGAGGAGAGCCGTGCCTACACCTACGACGAGGCAGGACGCCTCACCCGTGCCGTCGTCACGGCCGGCGGCGCTCGATCCGTCTTCGAGTACGGCTTCGGCGCGCAGGCGGCCAGCTGCGCCTCCTCCTACCAGGCGGGCAAGGACAACCTGCGCACGAGTGGCGCGCGCGGGGGTGTGGCATACACGACCTGTTACGACGCCTCCGGCCGCCTCACATCGACGGCCGATCCGGCACTGGGAGGCGACGCCAAGGTCACCTACGACGCCCGAGGGCGCGTCACAGGCATCTCCGGCTCCAAGGCACTGGCACTGGAGTGGACCGAGGGCACGACGCTCGCGCGCATCGACGAGGTCCGCGGCGATGAGTTCGTTCGCACCACGCTCGACACCTATGCCAGTGACATCCTCGACAAGACCGTGACGACCAACGAGGGCAGCACGACCCTGCGATACGCCGGGTCCTTCCTGCTCAGCGTTGTCGATGGCGAGGCGAGCGGAGTAGCCGTGACCCAATACGGTCTGCCCGGGGGAGCCACCGTGACGATCGTGCCGGGAGAGCAGGCCACCCTCACCATTCCAGGATCTGATGGCGCGGCGCTCGTCGAGATTCCCGTGCCTTCTCTGGGCGGAGGCACGCAGGGCGGATCCGGACTGTCGCCGCGGTTCGGCCCGTACGGCGAGCCGCTGGTGACGCCGACGTCGACGAGCGCGATCCCCGACTACGCGTGGCGGGCGGGAGCTCACCAGGAGACTCTCCCGGGAGAGAGCAGCGTGACCCTCATGGGCGCGCGCCCGTACCACCCCTGGCTCGGCATCTTCCTGGCGCCGGACCCGGTCGTCGACGCGGGCAACAACATGTATGGCTACACCGACGGCGACCCGATCAATCAGCGTGACTCCACCGGCAATGACTCCGAGACCCTCGACTGGATTGCCCGCGG
>CAYYZU010000107.1:0-6731 GCA_964476205.1 uncultured Actinomyces sp.
CGGCGTACGGCGTGCCGACGATCTTGTCCGCCTGCGGTCCGAAGACCTTCCACAGGTTGCGGATCGAGATTGCCGGTGACCCCGTGGTCGTCGTCGCGGTCGTCATGTCATGCCTCCTCGGAGAACCAGCCGCTCGGAGCCGGTGAGAGGTTGCGGTACACGTGCTTGGCCTCGAGGTACTCGTGCAGGCCGGTCGGCCCGAGCTCGCGACCGACACCGGACTGCTTGAAGCCGCCCCATTCCGCCTGCGGCAGATACGGGTGGTAGTCGTTGATCCAGATGGTGCCGTGACGCAGGGCGGCAGCAACGCGTTCCGCCTTGCCCGCGTCAGAGGTCCACACGGCGCCGGCCAGGCCGTAGACCGTGTCGTTGCCCAGTGCGATCGCCTCCTCCTCCGTGCGGAAGGTCTCCACGGTCAGCACCGGGCCGAAGGACTCGTCCTGGACGCAGGTCATGTCGGTCCGGCAGCCATCGAGCACAGTGGGAAGGTAGTAGCAGCCGCTCGCGAGTGCGGGGAATTCCACGGGATCGGGAGTTCCCCCGCCGCATCGGAGCACGGCGCCCTCGGCAAGGGCCCCGGCGACATAGGCCGCCACCTTTTCCCGATGCTGGGGGGAGATGAGGGGACCCGTTTCCGCGTCGGGATCGAAGGGACCGCCCAGGCGGATGCGCTCGGCCCGGCGGACGATCTCGTCCACGACCTGGTCGTGGATCGACTCCTCGACCAGGAGACGGGCGCCTGCCGAGCAGACCTGCCCGCTGTGGAGGAAGACCGCCGTGAGCGCGTTGTCGATCGCGGCCGGCAGGTCGGCGTCCGCGAAGACGATGTTGGGATTCTTGCCGCCGAGCTCGAGGGCGACCTTTTTCACTGTGGCGGCAGCGTCCGACATGATGCGCCGGCCGGTCACGACTCCGCCGGTGAAGGACACCATGTCCACCGCCGGATGCGTGGCGAGCGGGGCACCCGCAGTGGCGCCGGCCCCGAGGATGAGGTTGCCGACTCCCGCGGGCAGTCCGGCTTCCTCGAGCAGGCGCATGAGATGAATCGTGGTGCTCGGGGTGAGCTCGCTCGGCTTGAGCACGAATGAGCAGCCCGCGGCGAGCGCCGGGGCAACCTTCCAGGCTGCCTGGAGGAGGGGGTAGTTCCACGGGGTGATGAGCCCGCACACGCCCACGGGCGAGTACTCGATGCGCGAGCGCACGCCCGGGTTGCCGGCATCGACCACCCGACCGCCGAGGACATCGCCCTGGGCGAGGCCGGCAAAGTAGCGGAAGCACTTCGCCACGTCGGCAACGTCGTATTCCGCCTCCACCAGCCGCTTGCCAGTGTCGAGGGACTCCAATCGGGCGATCACGTCGACGTCGCGCTCGAGCAGATCGGCGACGCGTGCGAGGAGCGCGCCGCGCTCAGCCACCGGGACCGACGACCAGCGACCGTCGTCGAAGGCACGTCGCGCCGCGAGGATCGCGCGCTCGGTGTCGACTGAGGTGGCCTCATCAACGACCCGCACCACCTCACCGTCGGCCGGGCAGTGGATCTCGCGCGTGCCGCCCTCTGCCGCGCCCGCCCACGCGCCATCGATGTAGAGATCAGGCATCGGCCTTGGCCTCCCTGCGATGACGGTAGAACGGCGCGTGGTCGGGCGGCAGCGGTGTCGCGCCCTTGATGATGTCGGCAGCCTTCTCCGCGAGCATCATCGTCGGCGCGTAGATGTTGCCGTTCGTGACGTAGGGCATCACCGAGGCGTCGACGACGCGCAGCCCCTCCATGCCGTGGACGCGCATCGTCAGCGGGTCGATGACCGACATCTCGTCGATCCCCATCCGCGCCGTGCAGGAGGGGTGGTACGCCGTCTCGCCGTCCTTGCGTACCCAGTCGAGGATCTGCTCGTCCGTCTCGACCTGGGGACCGGGCGAGATCTCTCCGGCGCTGTAGGGGGCGAACGCCGGCTGCTCGAGGATCTCGCGCGTCTTGTGGATCGCCTCGACCCACTCCCGCTTGTCCTGCTCGGTCGAGAGGTAGTTGAAGACGAAGGCGGGTGGTGCCATCGGGTCGGCGCTGGTGATCCAGAGCTTGCCCCGGGCATCGGAGTACATCGGGCCGATGTGCACCTGGTATCCGTGGCCTTCGGCGATCGACGTGCCGTCGTAGCGAACGGCGATCGGCAGGAAGTGGTACATGAGGTTCGGGTAGTCGACATCCTCGTTGCTGCGGATGAAGCCACCCGCCTCGAAGTGGTTCGAGGCGCCTGGTCCGGACCGGAGGAAGAGCCACTGCGCGCCGATGAAGGGGCGCCGCCAGAACTGCAGGTTGGGGTTGAGCGAGACCGGCTGCGTGCACGCGTGCTGGACATAGACCTCGAGGTGATCCTGGAGGTTTTCGCCCACGCCGGGAAGGTTGTGGACCGGATCGACACCAACCGAGCGCAGGTGCTCGGCATTGCCGATGCCCGAGAGCTGCAGCAGTTGGGGGGAATTGAAGGCGCCGCCGGCGAGGATCACCTCGGAGCCGCGCACCCGAACCGGCCGCTTGCCGCCGAGGGAGACCTCGACGCCAGTCGCACGCGGTGTGCCGCTCGACGAGTCAGTGACAATGCGCGTGACGTGCGCACGCGTCTTGATCGTGAGGTTGGGGCGCGACTTCGCGGGGTGGAGGTAGGCCTTGGTGGCGGAGTAGCGCCGTCCATTGTGGACATTGCGGTCGAACGCCGCGAAGCCTTCCTGCTTGTAGCCATTCACATCGGAGGTGAGGTCGTGACCCGCCTCCTGGACCGCCGCGAAGAAGGCGGAGAAGAGCGGGTTCTCCACCTGTCCGCGCTCGAGGATCAGCGGGCCACCCTTGCCGCGCCATTCGTCGGCGCCGGCCTGGCAGTCCTCCATCTTCTTGAAGTAGGGCAGGCAGTGGGCGTAGTCCCAGGTCTCCATGCCCGGGTCGGAGGCCCAGCGCTCGTAGTCCAGCGGGTTGCCCCGCTGGAAGATCATGCCGTTGATGCTGCTTGAGCCGCCGAGGATCTTGCCCCGACCGTGGGTGATGCGCCGGCCGTTCATGTGGGGCTCCGGCTGCGAGGAGTACATCCAGTCGTAGAGCGGGTTGCCGATCGGGAAGGTCAGCGCCGCCGGCATGTGGACGTAGACGTCGAAGGGATAGTCGGGGCGTCCTGCCTCGAGGAGGAGGACCGTCGTGGAGGGGTCTTCACTCAACCGCGCGGCGAGCGCCGATCCCGCTGATCCCCCGCCGACGATGATGTAGTCGTATCCCCTGGACATGGCATCACCCTATGCGGATTCGCTGCGCCGCGTGGGGTGCTTGAGGCTCTAGCAGCCGACACCGTGCCGGGGCAGCGCACGCGTCTTGCCCTGGCTCACCGTCAGCGAAATCGTGGCCTCGCCTTGCACTCCCACGACCGTGCCCGTGCCCGTGGCTCCGCGGTAGGCGCCCTTGCCGCCAATGACCTCGACGGTGCCGCGCAGCTTGCCCTGGGCAACCCATCCGGTCACGGCCAGCGCGAGCACGGCGCCGTCCGAACGCGTGATCGTAATGAGGTCATTCGCAGGCCCCGTCCCGGCTGAGGACACGTGGCTGCACATCCAGTCCACGCTGGCGGACCGCTTGCCCCAAGTCGTCGTGCCGACAAGGCGCCCCTGTCCATAGGTGACATCGTCCGGCAGCCCGTAGATATCGGATCCGGCTGGCTGGAGGGCCACGTCGAAGACAAGCACCTTCGCGGCCTGCCGCGCCTGGGCGGCAGGCATGACCAGCAGCGGGAGGACCGCCACGGCGGTGAGGGCAAGGGCGAAGCGGCGTGCGGACATGGGACCTCCTCGGGGGTGGAGGCGGTCAGTCTCCCAGTTCGGCGCGACGGCGGACGACGTATTCCTCGAGTTCGGCACGGATGGCCTCGTCGAGCGGAGGCTGCTCGTAGTCCGCAAGCTTCTGCTCGTAGATCTCCTTCGCGCGCTCCACCGCATCGCGTCCGCCCAGGCGCATCCAGCGCTCGAAGTTGTCGGAGTTCCACAGGAAGGGACGGTAGAAGCAGGTGCGGAAGCGCTCCATCGTGTGCTCCGCGCCGAGGAAGTGCCCACCGGCGCCGACCTCCTCGTGGGCACCGAAGGCGAGCTCCTCCTCGGTGAAGACAACCGGGGTGAACTCCTTCTGAAGCGACTCGAGCATCTGCACGTCGATCACGTACTTCTCGTAGCTGGCGACGAGACCACCCTCGAGCCAGCCCGCGGTGTGCATGACGAAGTTGGTGCCCGCGAGGAAGGTCGGCAGCATCGTCATGAGCGACTCAAAGGCCGCCTGCGCGTCAGGGGTCTGGGAGGAGTTGAGGCCTCCGCCGGTGCGGAAGGGCAGTCCGAAGTGACGCGCGATCTGGCCCGTGCACAGGAGGCCGATCGCCGACTCGGGGGTGCCGAACTGCGGCGATCCCGACTGCATGTCGATGTTGGAGAGGAAGCTGCCGAAGACGACGGGCGCACCGGGGCGGATGAGCTGCGTGAGCGCGATGCCCGTGAGTGTCTCGGCCATCTGCTGCGCGAGGGTCGCCGGAATGGAGACGGGGGACATGGCCCCCATGAGCAGGAAGGGTGTGAGGATCACCGGCTGCATCGCCTTGGCGTACTCGAACTGCGCCTCGAGCATGCGGTCGTCCCAGCGCAGCGGCGAGTTGCAGTTGATGAGGGAGATGGACGTCGGTGTCTTCTCGATGGACTCGCGACCACCGAAGAGGATCTCGCTCATGCGGATCGTGTCGAGTGCGCGCGTGCCGCTGACGACATTGCCCATGTAGATCTTGTCCGTGAGGGTCATGGCGGCGTAGAGCATGTCGAGGTGGCGCGAGTCCAGAGGAGCGTCGCTGGGCTCGCAGACCACGCCGCCGACGCTGTCCATCGCGGAGAATGACTGTGCGAGCTTCGCGAAGTTGCGGTAGTCCTCCATCATCGCGTCGCGGCGCACGTCGCCCTGGCGCACGAACGGCGGGCCGTAGACGCTCGAGAAGACCATCGAGTTGCCGCCGATGTGCACGGTGTTGGCGGGGTTGCGCGCCTGGATGTCGAACTCGCGCGGCGCCTTGGCCACCTGCTCGAGGACGAAGTCGGGGTCGAAGAAGACCTTGTCGCCGTCGGTCCGCATGCCCGCGGCCTTGAAGAGCTCGACCGCCTCCGGCTTCATGAACTCGATACCCAGCTCGGAGACGATCCGGCGCCAGCCCTTGTCCAGGACGGCCATCGACTCCTCGGAGAGGATCTCGTAGCGCGGCATCGTGTTCTCGAACATCGACTCTCCCGATTCGCCGTGGGCGGATTCGCCTTGACCGGTTGGTCCGGCGATCCTACACTCCACTTTTGGGATTGCAGTTCCATATAGTGAAACTCTGACGAGTCAGTGACACTCTGGTGAGCGACCTGCAGGAGGGACGCGCGTCATGGCCGGACCGGTGGGCACGCAGGCGGTGGACCGCGCCGCTGCGGTGCTGACGGCCGTCCTCGGCTCGACCGATCCCGTCACATTCGCCGACCTCGTCGCCCGGACCGGCCTGCCCAAGAGCACCGTCTCGCGACTGACGACGAGCCTCGAGCGCAACGGCCTGCTCCAGCGCACGGCGGCGGGCGCCTGGCAGCCCGGCACGGCCATCACCGACTACGCCCTCTCGGTGCGCCCGGAGGACGACCTCCTGCGCATCGCGCAGCCCTTCCTCGATGCCCTCGGCTCTATGACCGGCGAGACGGTCAATCTCGCCGTGCCGCTCGCGGGTGAGGTGCGCCAGATCGCGCAGGTCGACTCCACCTATCTCCTCGGCGCCGTCAACTGGCTCGATCGGCCCGTGCCCTTCCACTGCAGCGCCCTGGGACGCGTCTTCCTCGCCTACGGCACCCCGCTCCCGCCGGGGCGCCTGCCCAGACTGACCGAGCGCACCATCACCTCGCGCGCCGAGCTCAGCGCAGCCCTGGAGCGCGTCCGCGCAGACGGCGTCGCCGTCGTCGATTCCGAGCTCGAGCCCGGCCTCGTTGCCGTCGCGGCCCCCATTCGGTCCACCGACGACACGGTCGTGGCCGCGGTGGCCGTCTCCGGCCCCAGCGTGCGCCTCACCGCGACCGAACTGCCCGCCATCGCCCGGGCCGTCCGTCAAGCCGCCGAGGACATCTCGGCAGCACTGCGCCCCACCCGATCCGCCATCCCCACCCCCACCGCACGAAAGGCAGGAGCGGCATGACTCCCGACGAGATCCTCAAGGGCCTCTACGACGAGACCATGGTGGGCAACAAGCCCGCGGTCCTCGAGCTCACGCAGGAGGGCATCGACAGCGGTCTGCCGCCGGAGCGCATGCTCTTCGAGGCCCTCATCCCCTCCCTCGAAGAGGTGGGTGCCCGCTTCGAGCGCGGAGACTGGTTCGTCCCCGAGATGCTCATCGCCGGCAAGGCGATGGCCGGTGCCCTCGATCTCCTTCGGCCCCTCCTCGCTCAGGGCGGCGTGGAGAGCGTCGGCACCTTCCTCATGGGCACCGTCAAGGGCGACGTGCATGACATCGGCAAGAACCTCGTCAACATCATGCTCGAGGGCGCTGGCTTCACCGTGATCGACCTCGGCGTGCAGGTGCCCCCGGAGAAGTTCGTCGCGGCGATCGAGGAGCACCAGCCCGACATCGTGGGGATGTCCGCGTTCCTCACCACGACCATGCCGATGTTCAAGGCCAACATCAACGCCATCGAGAAGGCCGGCCTGCGCGACA
>CAYYZU010000108.1:0-1731 GCA_964476205.1 uncultured Actinomyces sp.
ATGATCGGTGCCCGCGGCCCGCAGCCTCCGATCTATCCGATCCAGGCCGACCTCGCCGTGCGCATGATCGCCATCCACGAGTCCTCGCCGCGCGGGTTCGTGCCCATCGCGGGCCCGCTCACGCAGGCTCAGGCTCACGAGTGGCGCATCGACATCCTCCGCCCGCTCTGGCTGGAGCAGGTCGAGCAGACCAAGGTCGCCCTCCAGGTGATCGCCGCCAGCCAGCCGGTGGGAGCGCCGGCGTGACCGATTGGCTGGGCCTATCCGGACGCTCTGCGGTGGTGACCGGCGCCGGCAGTGGCATCGGCCAGGGTTGCGCCCTCGCCCTTGCACGCGCGGGCGTCACCGTGTGGGCACTCGACCGCGACGAGGCCGCCCTCGCCGCGACGGTCCAGGCGGCTTCTGAAGCGGGAGCGGTGCTCACCGGCATCGCGTGCGACGTGACCGATGCGAGCTCGGTATCGGCCGCGGCGGCGTCATCCGGCGGCGTCGACATCCTGGTGAACGCGGCCGGGATCGGGCGGCCGGGTGCGCTCCTCGAAGTCTCGCCCGCAGACTGGCAACGCGTGCTCGACATCAATCTCACCGGATACCTCACGACGACGCAGGCTTTCGCGCCCGCGATGGTCGAGCGCGGCTCGGGTGCGCTCGTGCACATCGCCTCGATCTCCTCGCGCAACCCTCAGCCCGGCAGCGGGGCCTACAGCGCGTCCAAGGCGGGGGTTGCGCTCCTGTCGCAACAACTCGCCTACGAGCTCGGTCCGAGCGGAGTGCGCAGCAACACCGTGAGCCCGGGCCTCGTGCGCACGCCCATGACCGAGGCGTACTACCAGGCACCGGGGGTGGCCGAGAAGCGCGACGCCGCCATCCCGCTGCGCCGCGTGGCTCGCGCAGACGACATCGCCGACGTGGTGGTATTCCTCGCCAGCGACCGGGCTCGCTACGTCACCGGAGCTGACATCACAGTGGATGGGGGCTTCGCCACCACTCTGATGGGCACGGTCCCGCGCCCCGGCTACGACAGCTAGCGCAGGCTGAAGGGCGGGTACTTGTCGGTCGCCAGGATGAAGGCGTAGGACTGCACTCGCCAACTCCAGCGCATGACTCCTACGACAAAGTCGAAGAAGGCCTTGGGGTATCGGCCGGTGAAGATGATCGCGAACCACGACAGCACGATGACGACGTACGCCGCGATCCACAGGAAGAAGAGCACGATGTAGTGAGGGATGGCGAGCAGCCACTTCACCAGCGGCATGCCACGCATCAACTCTGTCTGGGCATCGGGGTACTTCAGGTCCAGGTGAACGTTTTGCTCGTCTTCCGTGGACGGGTACTTGTCGGTGAGCAGGAAGAGGTAGGCCAGCACTCGCGCGATGAATCTGTGCAGCGCAAGGTTGAAGTCAAACCACCAGCGCGGGTACCGCTTGCGGAACAGGATCATCAGCAGGGTGACGAAGAAGAGGGTCCCGACGATGCCGGTGCCCCAGGATGTCGCCTGCGAGACAACGTCCCCGGATCGATTCACGACGACCGTGGTGCTCTCACCCCCGGAGACGAGGAAGTTGAGAAGCAGAGCGATCGGAATGATGAGGATGATGCGAAAGATCGTCGAAGCCCTGCCCAGGCGCTCCTGCGCATCGATCTGGAGTTGGGCGGGGTAGGTCTGCGAATCCATGATGTCTCCTGTTGGTCCCGGGGTTCCAGGCTAGGCGCCTCACACCCCGCAGTCCG
>CAYYZU010000108.1:1831-6711 GCA_964476205.1 uncultured Actinomyces sp.
CACTGCGTCCGGCTACGACGGATCGGCACCCGAGGCCGCGCGCCGCTCGGCCCTGATCTCCTTGGCGCGCGTGGCGTACATGTCGACGTACTCCTGGCCCGAGAGCTCCATGAGCGCGTACATGATCTCGTCGGTCACGGAGCGCAGGACGAATCGATCAGACTCCAAGCCCTCGTAGCGCGAGAAGTCGAGCGGATCCCCAAAGCAGATCCCCACACGCTTGATGTTTGGACGAATGCGTCCCGGGGGCTGAATCTCGTAGGTGCCGATCATCGCCACCGGGATGACGGGTGCCCGTGCCTCCAGCGCCATGCGCGCGACACCGGTCTTGCCGCGGTAGAGCCGGCCATCCGCTGTGCGCGTGCCCTCGGGGTAGATGCCGAGCAGCTTGCCCTCTTCGAGGATGCGCACCCCCGTCGTGATGGCTGCTTCCGCCGCGCGACCGCTCGTGCGATCGATCGGCACCTGGCCCACGCCGGTGAAGAACGCCTTGCTGAAGAGGCCCTTGATGCCCTTGCCGGTGAAGTACTCCTGCTTGGCGAGGAACGTGATGCGGCGCTTGGTGACCAGAGGCAGGAAGAAGGAGTCCGAGAAGGACAGGTGGTTGCTCACCAGGAGCGCGGGGCCCTCCACCGGGATGGCGTCCATGTTGTCGGTCCAGGGCCGGAAGAGGATGCGCAGCCATGGGCCGACGACGATCCACTTGAGCACCCAGTAGAGCACGTGCTCACCCTAGCCGTGTGGCACTATCGGGGGCGTCCAAGGAGGTCGCCATGCCGCTCTTTCCCGGTGCCGAGCCCTACGCCGCCGACGGCGGCTCCACAGGCATCCTGCTCCTGCACGGCTTCACCGGCTCCCCCAAGTCCATGAAGCCCTGGGGCGAGCGAATGGCAGCCGAGGGCCACACCGTGCGCGTGCCCCGCCTGCCCGGCCACGGCACGCGCTGGCAGGACATGAACCTCACGCGCTGGGAGGACTGGTACGCCGAGGCCGACCGCGCATTCCTCGAGTTGCAGGCGGCGTGCGATGTCGTCTTCGTCTTCGGACTGTCCATGGGCGGATCCTTGACCCTGCGCCTCGCCGAGCGCCACGGCGATGCGATCCGCGGCATCGTGCTCGTTAACCCCGCCGTGCACTCCGAGCGCCCCGATCGCTTCCTTCTCCCGGTCCTGCAGGCCGTCGTGCCGGCGTTCCCCGGTATCTCCAACGACATCAAGAAGCCCGGCCAGGACGAGGGCGCCTACGACAAGATCCCGCTCAAGGCGGCGCACTCGCTCACCAAGCTGTGGAAGGCCGTCAAGGACGACATCGCGCTCGTGCGCCAGCCGCTGCTGCTCTTCCGCAGCGCAGAGGACCACGTGGTCGAAGCGTCGAACTCCCGATTCATCTTCGACCACGTCTCCAGTGCGGACCGCACCGAGGTCGTACTTCCCGACTCCTATCACGTCGCTACGCTCGATAACGACGCTGAGACGATCGTCGCGGGAAGCATCGACTTCGTCCGTCGCCTCAGCTGAGGCCATGTCCACATCCGGCCTCCCCGCGGGGGCGTACGCCAAGCTCGTCGACGTCGACCCGCCGATCGCGGAGCACGTCCTCGACCTACTCGCGCAGGCGCAGATCCCCGCGCACGCCGAGCCACTCGTCGGCGACACCGGCCCCTACCGCGACGTACGCGCTCCCGACAGGCCGACCACGCGCATCTATGTCGAGAAGTCTCGCCTCGCCGAAGCACGCCTTGCCATCTCGGACGGTCTGCCGTCGCTGCGGGCTGAGTTCCACGCGGATGCTGCCGCGCGGGCAGATGCCGACGACATGAAGCGCGCATCAGCCGACCGCATCGAAGCCGCGTGGGACGACATCGTCGCCGGCTTCCACACCGCCGACCCGCCGCCTCGCCCGGGTATCGAAGGATCGGGCCTGTCGCAGCGCCTCGTACGCGAGCACACCGATCCTCCGGAGCGCCCTACTCCTGATGCAGCAGGGCCGCCAGCCGTGCCGACACCGGGGCCGCGGGATTACGAGCTGGCTGAAACCCCCGACGACGAGGGCTTCTCACCGCCTCCTCCCCCGCCCATGCCCCGGCCGCGCGATCGGTTCGACGCCTTCGCTTGGATCGGCCTCATCGGCGGGCCGATCGCGATCGTCCTGGCCTTCGTGCTCGGGACCGGAGGCTGGCTTGCTGCAGCAGGGTTCGCCGCTTTCACCGCTGGATTCATCACGCTGGTGGCGCGCTCGTCGGACCGACGCGACGAGGGCGACGACGGCGCTGTCGTCTAGCAGAGCCGAGGTCTAGGAGACCTCGGAGACGCGGCGGCGCAGGCCCTTGAGGGCCGTGTCCACGATGATGCGCTCCGCCTTGCGCTTGATCATCCCGATCATGGGGATGCGCACATCCACAGCGAGGCGGTAGTGCACCGTGGTGGAGTCGCCGTGCTCGTCGAGCAGGTAGGTGCCGTCCATCGCGGTGAGCATGTCCCCGGTGGTGAGATTCCACGACACGCGACGATCGCCGTCCCAGTCGTAGAGCAGTTCGTAGGTGTCACGGATCGGTCCGGACTCCAGATGGAACCTCGCGCGCAGGGGCCGGCCGTCCTTCTCCTCCAACACGGTCACCTCGGTGATGCCGTCGCTCCACTGCGGGTACGCCGGCAGGTCCGCGATCACGTCCATGATCGTCGCGGCGGAGGCGTCGATTTCGATGCTGGACTCGGTCTGGTCAGCCACGGGGCTCCCCGGGTCGTCGATCGCCTTCCATCTCGTCCTTGAGCGACCACACGACTCGCTTCCACGCCACGGCATGGCGCCGGCGGAGGCGGTCCATCTCGCGGCGGCCGCGGGCCGACGACGGGAGCACCCGCGGCGTCGTGGGTGAGCCGGGTGCCGTGGGCTCGCCGCGCAGGTAGTAGTGGACGATCACGCCGTCGCCCTGCGGCTCGAGCCACACCTCGGCGGAGCCCACCAGCTCACCGGTGACCGACCAGCGCACTCCGTCCAGGCCGCGGTCCATGAAGACGGCCAGGTCGAGGTTGGGCCACCACTGGCGCCAGCGTGCAGGGTCGGAGACGACGGCGGCGATGCGGGTGCGCTCGACGACGACGTACGTCTCGTCCACGAGATCCACCCCTGCCATGGGGCCAGGATAGGTGTCCGGCCCCTGGGATTCCCGGCGGCTCCCCACGGCGGAGGACCCCGTTCACGACCGCGGGGAGACACTCAGGTAGCCCAGGTTCGGCGTTCGGGTAGCCCCCGGGTGACCCATCCCCTAGCGTGATGCGAGTTACGTCACACCGAGCCTTCGGTGGACCCGACCGTGGGAGAGATCGTGAAGACCGAGTTCAGCGTCGCTGCCATCGTCCCGCCGCCCACCTCGGGCAGCCTCGTGGACGACATCGTCGACAACGCCCAGACCGCACCCCATCGTGTCGCCCTGTCGGTCAACCGCGGGGGCGCCTGGGTGGGCGTGACCTCCCAGCAGTTCCTCGACCAGGTCAAGGCGGTGGCCAAGGGCATCGTCGCGTCCGGTGTCGAGCCCGGCCAGCGCGTCGGCATCATGTCGCGCACGCGCTACGACTGGACCGTCGCCGACTACGCCATCTGGTACGCCGGCGCCACCGTGGTGCCGATCTACGAGACCTCCTCGGCCGAGCAGGTCGAGTGGATCCTCGGCGACTCCAACGCCGTCGGCGTGTTCCTCGAGAGCGCCAAGAACAAGAAGGTCTTCGACGAGGTCGCCGACCGGATTCCCGACTGCACGCGCGCGTGGATCTTCGACGACGGCGCTCTCGACACCCTGGCCACGGCCGGGGCCGGCATCTCCGATGAGGAGCTCGAGCGCCGCCGCGCGACGCTCAACCCGGAGTCGCTCGCCACGATCATCTACACCTCGGGCACGACCGGGCGCCCCAAGGGCTGCATGCTCACCCACGGCAACTTCATGTTCGAGGTCAGCAACATCGTGGCGGGGATGCCCCAGCTCTTCACCGTCCAGGGGGCATCCACCCTGCTCTTCCTGCCCCTGGCCCACGTCTTCGGCCGGATCATCCAGCTCGGCTGCATCCACTCCGGCACCCGACTCGGCCACGCACCCGACGTCAAGAACCTGCTGGGCGACCTGCAGTCCTTCCAGCCCACCTTCCTCCTGGCTGTGCCCCGCGTGTTCGAGAAGGTCTTCAACTCCGCTCAGCAGAAGGCCACGGCCGAGGGCAAGGGCAATATCTTCAACACCGCCGCGCAGACTGCGATCGACTACTCCAAGTCACTCGACACCGGCGGCCCCGGCTTCGGCCTGAAGCTCAAGCACAAGGTCTTCGACAGGCTCGTCTACGGCAAGTTGCGCGCGGCGATGGGCGGCAAGATCGAGTGGGCAGTCTCCGGTGGCGCGCCGCTCGGTGATCGCCTCGGCCACTTCTTCCGCGGCATCGGAGTCACCATCCTCGAGGGCTACGGCCTCACCGAGACATCGGCCGCGACCACGGTCAATCGCCCCGACGCGATCAAGATCGGCACGGTGGGCCAGCCCTTCCCCGGCGCTTCGGTCAAGGTGGCTGCTGACGGCGAGCTCATGCTCGCGGGCGCCCAGATCTTCAAGGGCTACTGGAACAACCCCACCGCCACGGCCGAGGCGATCGAGCCTGACGGCTGGTTCCACTCCGGCGACATCGGTGAGATCGACGACCAGGGCTTCGTCAAGATCACCGGCCGCAAGAAGGAGCTCATCGTCACGGCAGGCGGCAAGAACGTCGCTCCCGCCGTGCTCGAGGATCGCCTGCGCGCCAACTGGCTCGTGAGCCAGTGCATGGTCGTGGGCGATGCCCAGCCCTTTATCGCGGCACTCGTGACGATCGATCCCGAGTCCTTCCCGGGCTGGCTGAAGCAGA
>CAYYZU010000109.1:0-6675 GCA_964476205.1 uncultured Actinomyces sp.
CAGAAGTCAGGGGTTCGAGTCCCCTAGCCTCCACCCCATGCCCTGATGCATGCCCTGACGCACATGGGCCGTCGTGCCCCACTTGCTCGGGCCCTACGGTGATCCCATGAAGAAGCTTCTACTCCTCCTCATCCCCGCCCTCGTTGCCGGCGCCGTGGCCGCACCGGTCGCCGTCGCCGCGCCCCGACCCGCCGACCGCACGGTCTACATCGAGCGGACCTTCGCCGAGGACCTTGACTTGGGTGGCTCCGAGTCCGCCGTCGGCGACCTCCGTGCCACGCGCGGTGTTGTCCGAAAGTCGCTCAACGGCAAGATCATCGGCCGCTACACCACCACTCAGTGGACGATTGGGCCCGGTGGAGAGCGCGGACTCGAGGAGCGCACCATCACGATGGAGGTCACCATCGGCCGCAATGAGGTGGTCATGGTGAGCGTCTACACGGCACCGGTGGGCGCCACACCGGTGGACAAGGTCGTCTACCCCATCGTCGGCGGCACGGGCAAGTACGCCGGCGCCCGCGGGACCATGACACTGGTGCCGATCGACGACCTGCGCAAGCGTCTGGAGTTCCGCTTCATGTGACGCCCGCGGCCATCCCTCCGCAGGGCTTCGTGCTTGACTGCCGCCATGCAGATCGAAGTATGGGCGGACGTCGTGTGCCCCTGGTGCTACATCGGCAAGCGCCGCCTGCAGGCCGCCCTGGCTGAGCGCGGCATCGCCGACGACGTCGAGATCGTGCACCGAGCCTTCCAGCTCGATCCCACGGCCAGCACCACCACGGAGCCGACGGTCGATCACCTCGCGGCCAAGTACGGCGTGAGCCGCGAGCAGGCGCTCGGCATGATGTCCGACGTCACCGAGGTGGCCGCCGCCGAAGGCCTGGACTATCACCTCGACCGCACGATGACCGGCAACACCCGCGATGCGCACCGCCTCACTCTCTGGGCTCAAGAGATCGATCCTGCCTCTGCTCAGCGCCTCCTCGAGGCGATGTACTCCGCCTACTTTGAGCAGGGCCGCGGCGTTTTCAGCACCGATGACCTCGTCGCGCTGGCGGCCGAGGTCGGGCTCGACGCTGATGCGGCACGCGAGATGCTCGCGGGGTCGGCGTACCTTGACAAGGTTGTCGAAGACCAGGTGCTTGCCCGGACCTTCGGGGCCAACGGCGTGCCGTTCTTCGTCATCGATCGCGCGTACGGCGTTTCCGGTGCCCAGCCGGTCGAGGTCTTCCTGGGCGCGATCGACCAGGCTCGCGCCGCCTCGGCGTAGTGTGAGTTCCTCGATTTCGCCAGTTACACGACGCTAGCGGCGCCGTAGGGTCGTATAACTGGCGAAATCTCATGGGGCGACGTCCGACCTCCATCAGCCCCCATCGCGCAGTGGCACCGGACCCCCGTGGGAGGATTTCGCCCATGCCGGAATCCAATCTCAAAGCCACGCTGCACACGTCCATGGGCGACATCAACGTCATCCTCTTCCCGGATCAGGCGCCCAAGACGGTGAAGAACTTCGTCGGGCTCGCCGAGGGCACTCAGGAGTGGACGGACCCTCAGGCCCGCACCAAGACCACCAAGCCGCTGTACGACGGCACGATCTTCCATCGCGTCATCCCCGGCTTCATGATCCAGGGCGGTGACCCGCTCGGCACCGGCACCGGTGGCCCCGGCTACCGCTTTGCTGACGAGTTCAATCCCGAGCTGCAGTTTGATCGTCCCTACCTCCTCGCGATGGCGAACGCCGGACCCAACACCAATGGCTCGCAGTTCTTCATCACGGTCGCGCCGACCTCGTGGCTCAACTTCAAGCACTCGATCTTCGGCGAGGTAGCGGATCAGCCTTCTCGCGATGTCGTCGACGCGATCGCCGCGGTCTCCACGGGTGCGCAGGACCGACCTGTCACGCCGGTCGAGATCACCGGCGTCACCGTCACTCGAGGGTGACCCAGCCGCCTGACACTTCGCCCGGTACGCCGCCCCCCGCACCGGGCTGCTACCGGCATCCCGAGCGGTCGACGTACATCCGCTGCACGCGCTGTGAGCAGCCGATCTGTCCGGAGTGCATGCGCTCCGCATCCGTGGGCTTCCAATGCCCCGACTGTGTCGGCGAGGCCGCGCGCACCGTGCGACAGCCGGTCACCGTGGCCGGAGGCGGACTCATCACGAAGCCCTACGTCACGTGGACCCTCATCGGAGTCACCGTCGCCGTTTTCCTCTGGCAGTTTGCTGCCGGGGTCGGTCAGGTGGCCGAGGACTTCGGCATGTGGCCCTTCGGCATCGCGCTCTACGGCGAGTGGTGGCGGCTGCTCACCGCGGCCTTCCTGCATGGCTCGTGGCTTCATATCGCCTTCAACATGTACGTCCTGTTTCTCTTCGGTCCCGTGCTGGAGCGGGTGCTCGGTCATGTGCGCTTCACGGTGCTCTACGTCGTGGCGGCGCTCGGCGGCAGCGTTGCGTCGTACGTCTTCTCGGATCCGCGCACTGTGTCGGTGGGCGCATCCGGCGCCATCTTCGGCCTCATGGGTGCCGTCATCGTGGCGGGCAAGCGGCTGCGCTGGGACATCACGCAGGTCCTCGTGCTCCTGGGCATCAACGTCGTCATCGGCTTCCTCAGCCCCGAGGTCGACTGGCGGGCCCACTTTGGGGGCCTGGTGGTCGGTGCCCTGGTGGCGGCGGTCTTCGTCTGGACCCCGCCGCCCTTCCGTGCGGCTCGAGTGCTCTGGCAGGTGTTCGGCGTACTCGCGATCCTCGGCGTGCTCGTTGTGGTGACGATGTGGCGTACGGGGCAACTGTGGACAATGTTGGCCCCGCTAGGCGTGGGCTGAACGACTTATCCACAACCTTTCCCCAGTTGGGGAGAACTACACGCGTGTAATGCAGGGGCGGATGACGGGTGAAGATCCGGGAGCAGCGCCATCCGCGGCAGATGGACGCGACGCTGCCGTCTGCGGGCGCCTGGGTACCCTGTCGGGACAGTGACAGCGGGCCGAGGGGCCCGCGCGATGCGGATGCGGGCCGAGGGGCTCGCGCGATGAGGGAGGGCCAGCGTGCCGGAGTCCAAGGGGCGCAAGCGCGACGACTACACCCCGCCGCCCGACAAGACCGATCGCAAGCCCGTCAAGATCGGGTCGGCCCCCTGGGTGGCACCGACCATGGTCACCCTCTTCGTCATCGGCCTACTGTGGATCGTCGTCTTCTACATCGCTGGCGCCGACATCCCCGTGATGAACACGATCGGCGGCGCCTACAACGCCCTGGTCAACGTGCTCATCGGCTTCGCCTTCATCACCGCGGGCTTCATCGTCTCCACCAAGTGGCGCTAGCCCGCGCGCCCCAGGCGACCCCATGACGCGCATCCTCGTCATCGACAACTACGACTCGTTCGTTTTCAACCTGGTGCAGTACCTCGGCCAGTTGGGCGTCGACGTCGACGTGCGCCGCAATGACGAGGTCACTGTCGACGAGGCCCGCGCGTACGACGGGATCCTGCTCTCCCCCGGACCGGGCACGCCCGAGGATGCGGGCGTCTGCATGGACGTCGTGCGCGCCTGCGCCGGCGAAGTGCCGATCCTCGGTGTGTGCCTCGGCCACCAGGCGATCGCCGCGGTGTACGGCGGGGTCGTCGATCGCGCCCCTGAGCTGCTCCACGGCAAGACCTCCTTGGTCGAGCACCACGGCGAGGGGGTGCTTGCCGGACTGCCTGAGCCCTTCACTGCGACGCGCTATCACTCGCTGGCAGTTCGCCCGGATTCGGTGCCCGACGTACTCGAGGTGACGGGGACCACCGACAGCGGCGTGATCATGGCGCTGCGCCACCGCTACCTCGCGGTCGAGGGTGTGCAGTTCCATCCCGAGTCGGTGCTCACCGAGGGCGGGCATCAGCTACTCGCCAACTGGCTGGTCGTGTGCGGCGATGCGGATGCCCCGCGCCGAGCGGCCGGTCTCGCCCCCGTCGTCGGCTAGGTCGGACTCACCGGCCAGCGCCATTCCACCGGCTGGCGACCGCCGCGGCTCCACTTTTTGCCAGTTGCACGAGGCTGAGAGCCTCACAAGGTCGTGCAACTGGCAAAAATTTTGCACAGAGCGGCCATGGGGCCCGCGTCCACAGCCCCAACATCACGGTGCGCACCGTCGCCGTAAGAACGCGAATCTCCGGATCATGACCCATGTCGACGTACGGCGAACCCTCCGGGACCTCGAGGAGGCATTCGGCGCGAACCCTTTCACTACGCGCGAGGCTTCCGCGCTCGGAGTCTCCACGGACCGGTTGGCCAGCGCCGTCCGGACGGGAGCTCTCCAGCGGCTGTCTCGGGGTGTTTACAGCCTCGCCCCTGGTCCATTGGATGCGGCTCGATTAGTCGTGGAGCGACTGAGATCGATCGGCATTCCGTCGGCAGTGGGTGAGTGCACGGTGGCCGCGTGGTGGGGGGTGGCGGCCATGGGCGCGCGCGGCCCACTTGCTGATCCGCCCGCAACCGTGATGATTCCCCGCGAGGCGTGCGGTCGATTTCGCGTGCGCCTGGGCTCCCGGTCGGGAGTGAGGATTGTGGCGGCTGATCTGGCTCCGCAAGACGTCATCGACTGGGATGGACTGCCGGTCACCAGTCCCCTTCGTACGGGCCTAGACATCGCGCGGCGCCATGGCAGGAGTCGAGCCTCGGCGCTGGTCCCGCTCTGCAGCGGAGCACGAATGGAGATCGCCCTGCGGTCTGGCCTTATCCCTCTGGAATCCATCCAGATGCGTCCCGCCGCCCAGGAAGTCACTGAGAGGGCACGGGCGTCGGAAGTGAGGCGCAGCGTCTTGGCCGACCTCCGCGACATGGCGCACCGGGTGAGTGCTCACGGCATGCGATGGACCTGGCCGGTGCTCCCCGATGTGGAGCCCCTCCTGGAGACCGCGCTGGAGGGACTTGCCTGGGCGGTGCTCACCGAATCGGATCTGCCCCGGCCGCGGCCTCAGGAGTGGGTCCGGGGTGCGAGCGGGCGGAAGTACCGGGTCGACTTCCTCATCGGTGACCGCGTCATCCTCGAAGCCGACGGGGCCGTGAAGTACGCCGACCTGACGCCCTGGCAGGAGAAGCAACGACAGTCCGATCTCGAGGCCGCGGGCTACTGGGTGGTCCGCTGCACGTGGGAAGAGCTCATCCACCGCCCCCACGAGGTCATCAAGCGGATCGCACTGGCGTTGCTCAGGGCGCGCTGAGGTCCCGGCTCTCTGACTTAGTGCCAGTTGCACGAGGCTTTTGACGGCAAAGGGTCGTGCAACTGGCAAAAAGTGTGCGGAGCTGCGCTACGCCGGGGAGTCGGTGGGCTCGGGAGTCGGCTCCGGAGTGGGAGTCGGCTCCGGAGTGGGAGTCGGCTCAGGCGTTGGCGACGGTGGGGCGATGGCCACCACCAAGGTGACGACCGCACCCTTCTCGGCATTGGTACCCGCCGCCGGATCCTGCTCGAGCACCACGCCCTGCGGCACCGTCTCGGACTCCTGGTAGACGACGTTTGCCTGGAAGCCCGCGGCAGAGAGCGCTCCGCGGGCTACCTCCTCGGTCTGGCCGACCACCGAGGGCACCGCCTGGCGCCCGGTCGAGATCACGATGTCGACCTTGCTTCCGACGTCTACGGCGGACCCCTCGAGCGGTGTCTGTGACAGCACATAGCCAGCCGGCTGAGCCGCATCCTGCTCGGTCACCTTGCCGAGCACGAGCTTGGCATCGGCGAGGGCCGTTTCGGCGTCCCCCACAGATGTCAGCCCGACCAGGGGCGGCACGGTTGTCTTCTCCTTGCCGGCGCTGATCGTGACGTTGACCGCCTGACCCTCTTCAAGCTGCTCACCCGGGGTGGGCTGCTGGCCGATGATCGTGTCGACGGGCTTGCCGGAGACTTCGGGCGTCTGCGAGCCGAGCACGAGGCCCTGGCGCTCGAGCACCGACTGAGCCTGCGCGATGCTGAGTCCGGTGAGGTCGGGCACGGCGACGGTGTTGGCCGACGAGCGATTGAGCACGAGAGTGGCGCCGAGGATCACGACACCAATGAGGGCGAGTACGCCGATCGTCATCGCAGCGACAAAACCCGCTCCGCGCTGGGCGCGACGTCCGCGCGGCGGCTCGGTGTCGATCGCATAGACCTCGGTCGGCTGTACGACGTCGAGTCGTTGCGTGGCATCGGACACCACCATCGGCACCGCCGCGGTCATCTGCGCGGATACGGGCGCACCCATGGCGGCGCGCTCCACGTCGGCGCGGAAGTCGGCGGCCGTCTGGTAGCGGTCATCCGGGCTTTTGGCGAGTGAGCGCATGACGACGCCATCGACATCGCGCGGCACCTCGGGATCGACCTGTGACGGCGGCACCGCCTGCTCGCTTACGTGCTGGTAGGCGATCGACACGGGCGAGTCGCCGGTGAAGGGCGGCTTGCCGGTGAGAAGTTCATAAAGGAGTACGCCGGAGGAGTAGATGTCGCTGCGCGCGTCGACGATCTCGCCGCGCGCCTGCTCGGGTGAGAGGTACTGAGCGGTCCCCATCACCGTCTGCGCCGACGTCATCGTGTGGCCGGAGTCGTTGATGGCGCGCGCGATGCCGAAGTCCATGACCTTGACGTCGCCGGTGCGGGTGAGCATGACGTTGGCCGGCTTGATGTCGCGGTGGATGATGCCGTGACGGTGCGCGTAGTCCAGGGCGCTGA
>CAYYZU010000110.1:0-6638 GCA_964476205.1 uncultured Actinomyces sp.
CAGTGCGCTGGTTCATGCTGGCCTCCGGGTCTCCGTGGCAGGCACGCCGCGTGGGCCACGCGGCCATCCAGGAGGTCGTGCGCAAGGTCCTGCTCACCTACTGGAACACCGCGGCCTTCCTCTCGCTGTACGCGCGGGCCGCGGGATGGACGCCCGGCGACGCCGCGCCCCCCGTCGCAGAGCGACCGGCGCTGGACCGCTGGGTGCTCAGCGAGTCGCACCGGCTCGCCCGTGATGTCGACGCTGCGCTTGAGGTGTTCGACACCCAGCGGGCGGGTCGCCTCATCTCCGCTTTCATCGACGACCTCTCCAACTGGTACGTGCGCCGCACGCGTCGACGCTTCTGGGATGGCGACCCTGCCGCGCTCGCCACCCTCGATGAGGCGCTGCGCACCGTGACGCTCGTCATGGCGCCGTTCACCCCCTTCGTGACCGAGCGCGTATGGCAGGACATGGTGCGCTCGGTGGATTCCGACGCTCCGCCGAGCGTCCATCTCGCCTCGTGGCCGGCCGTCGACGCGGCTGTGATCGACGACGAGCTCGCGGCTCAGGTGGCGCTCGTCCGCCGCGTCGTCGAGCTCGGTCGCGCAGCCCGCGCGTCGTCGAGCGTGCGCACGCGCCAGCCACTCGCGCGCGCCCTGATCTCGGCTTCCGGCTGGGGCTCGCTGCCCGCCGAGCTCGTGGCGGAGGTCGCGAGCGAGCTCAATGTGCTCGATATGGCGAGCCTGTCGACCGGCGAGGGCGACCTGGTCGACGTGGCCGTCAAGGCCAATTTCCGGTCCCTCGGCAAGCGCTTCGGCAAGCAGACCCAGGAGGTGGCCGGTGCCATCGCCTCGACTGATGCCGCAGCCCTCGCCGCGGCGCTGCGCGACGGGTCCGCCACGGTCGAGGTGCCCGGTCTCGGCACGATCGAGCTTGCCGACGAGGACGTCATCGTCACCGAGACGCCTCGCGAGGGCTGGTCCGTGGCGAGTGGCGAGGGCGAGACGGTTGCCCTTGACCTTCATCTCACGCCGGAGCTGATCAGCCTCGGCACCGCGCGCGAGGCGGTCCGACTGATCCAGGAGGCGCGTAAGTCCGCCGGACTCGATATCTCCGACCGCATCACCCTGGTGTGGACTTCAGCCAACGACTCCATCGCAGCGTCCCTGCGCGAGCATGGCGACCTCATCGCCGGCGAAGTGCTGGCCACCCAGTTCGCCGAAGGTCCCATCGACACCGGCGCCTTCACCACAATCGACGACGATCTGGCGCTGGAATTCAGCCTGCGCAAGGCCTGACCCCTACCCTCGCAACGTGCCCCAGATCGACCTGCCCAACATCGCGGCCAATACGCCGCTGTGGCTAGCCCTGTTGACCACGTTCGTGGCAGCGCTGTCGGGTGCCATCCTGGGCCGGCAGCCCTCTCGCGTGAGTTATGACTTCGTCGGCGTGGTGGTCTTCGCGTTCGTGCTCGGGCTGGGCGGGGGCATCACGCGCGATGTGCTCCTCGGCAACCTGCCCCCACTTGCCCTGCGATCTCCCTGGTACGTCGTCACCGTGCTGGCTGCCGTGGTCACGGTGCTGGTCGTGGGCCGTTGGATCCGAGTGGGCAGTTGGACGTTCATCCTGCTCGACGCCCTTGCGCTCGGCCTCTACGCCGTCATCGCTGCTCAACTCGCCCTCGAGTTCGGCCTCCCCGACATCGGAGCCATCACGGTGGGATTCCTCGCCGCCGTGACCGGCGGGGCGCTCGTGTCACTGCTGCGAGGCGAGACTCCGCAGATCCTGCTGCCCAGCCAGCCCTACGCCCTGTTGGCCGTCATCGGGGCAACGGTCTACGTGCTCCTCGACCAGTTCAGCGGAGGGATCGCCGCCCTCGCGTGCTTGCTGTCGGTGATCATCGTGAGGGTCATCACGGTGCGCTGGGACCTGCGGACACGTAGCGTGCGCCCGCTAGGAAAGGACGAGCCGGGGGGACACACCGCGAGCGAGCCGGACGAGCACTAGGAGCCGCTTGGTCCACCCGGCTCGACGGAGGCCACCTTGTCCAGCTCTGCCAGTTGACCGGAGATCGTGTCGCGCAGCTTGGTGCGGTAGGACCGCTCGAAGTTGCGCAGGTCATTGACCTTGGCCTCCAGCGACGCACGCTGCTCGTCGAGCTTGCCGGTCACCTTGGACGCATCCTCGCGCGCCTTGGCCAGGATCGAGTCGGCCTCTGCCTTGGCCGACGACACCGTCTCGTCGGCCGTGCGCTGAGCAGCCTCGAGCATGGCGAACGCCCGCCCTGGCACGTCATCGGTCGCGGGCGCGGGAGCCGCCGGAGCGGGGGCCGGGGCCGCCATCGCGGCTGCAGCGGCTGCGGCGGGAGCGGCGGGAGCGGGGGCCGTCGTCGTGGGGGCGACCGTGTTGGCCGTGGCCATGCGCCTTGCCTCGGTGAGCTTGGTCTCCGCCGCCTTCTCGCGCTCAGATGCCTCGGCGAGCTTCTTGTCGGCGTCCGCCGCCTTCTTTTCGGCCTCGGCAAGCTTGGCCAGCGCATCGGACAGTTTCTTGTCCGCCTCGGCCGCCTTCTTGTCGGCCTCCGCGAGCTTCTTCTCGGCGTCGGAGGAGGTCACGGGCGCGGCCGGCTTCTGGGCGAGCTGTGCGCGTAGGTCGTCGTTCTCTACGAGCAGGCTGCCGAGAGCTGCCTCGACGTCGTCAAGGAACGAGTCGACCTCGTCCATGTCGTAGCCCGTGCGCATCTTCACGGTGTTGAACTGCTTCTCGCGGACCTGCTGAGGGGTAAGGGTCACGGCGTCTCCTGTGAAGTGCGCGGATTAGAGGGCGAGGGCGACGTTGATGAGGATCTGGACGGCGATGATGAGGATGAGGAAGGCGAGGTCGAACTGCACGCCGCCCAGGCGCAGCGGAGGGATGATCCGTCGCAGGAGGCGCAGGGGCGGATCGGTGACGGTGTAGATCGCCTCGGCGATGACGAGCAGCGGTCCGCGAGGTTGCCAGGAACGCGCGAAGATCTGCACGAAGTCGAGGATGAGCCGGCCGATAAGGACCAGCCAGTAGAGCCAGAGGAAGGTGGCGAGCACCTGCCCGACCAACGCCACCGACTTATCCCCTTTCGATTTCGACTAGCACGCACCCGTACATCAACTCTGGTTGAAGAATCCAGGCTGCGCCAGTTGGGCGCGAGCCTCAGCGCCCACCTCGACATTGACGGGCGACAGCAGGAAGACCTTGTTGGTCACCCGCTCGATCGTGCCGTGGAGGCCGAAGACCAGGCCGGCCGCGAAGTCGACGATGCGCTTGGCATCGACATCGTCCATTTCGGTGAGGTTCATGATGACGGGGACGCCCTCGCGGTATTCCTCGCCGATCCGCCGCGCGTCGTTGTAGGTGTGCGGGTGGATCGTGGTGATGCGATTGAGGTCGGCCGCGGGCACGGGGGCGGGGCGGGCACCGGCGCTGGGCATCGGAGAGACATTGCTGGACTCGTCGCGGTAGAGGCGACGCGGCTCACGCGGATCGACGACGGTCACGGTGCGAGGCTCGGGACGCTCCGGCTGACGTGGAGCGCGCTCAGAGGATCGATCGGACGAGCGCGTCCGGCGCGCGGGCGCCGGCTCGTCGTCGTACTCCCACTCGTCTTCTTCGAAGTACGACTCGTGGCGATCCTGGTCATCCTCCACGAGCCCGAGGTAGACCGCCATCTTGCGCATCGCGCCCGCCATGGCATTCCCCTTCTCTGCCTCCGTGGTCGCGGCGGCGTCCCCCTAAGTTAGCCGAGCGGAGGCCTCGTCCCGAGGACCGCGCTTCCCACGCGTAGGTGTGTCGCGCCTGCAGTCACGGCTTCCTCGAGGTCTTCGGACATGCCCGCTGAGATGAAGGTCGCATCGGGATACGCCTGGAGGAGGCTCTGGGAGACGTCCGACAGGCGCTCGAACGCCCGGGCTGACACCGCGCGCTGATCGCCGGACTCCTCCGCAAGAGGAGCGACGCCCATGACTCCGCGGAGATCCAGGTGATCGGAACCGGCAATGAGATCGGCAAGTCGCGGCACGTCCACCGGGCTCGCTCCCCCGCGGCCCGTGGCGCCGTCGGTGAGGTCCACCTCGATGAGGCACCCCAGCGATCTGCCTGCCTTGGACGCACCCCGCTCGAGTGCGGTGACGAGCGAGTCGCGGTCCACCGAGTGCACCAGGTCGGCGTAGCGGGCGACCGACGCTGCCTTGTTGGTCTGCAGCTGCCCGACGAAATGCCACCGCACATCGAGGTCGGATGTCGCGGCGGCCTTGGGCGCGGCCTCCTGATCGCGGTTCTCGCCGAAGTCGCGCACCCCGAGTGCAGCGAGGCGTCGCACGTCATCGGCGGGCCACGTCTTGCTCACGACGATGAGACTGACGCTCGCGGGATCGCGGCCCGCTGCTTCGCAGGCGGCGTCGACGCGGGCGCGCACCTGAGCGAGGTTCGCCGCGAGCTCGGCTGCTCGCAAGTCCGTCACGACGTTGCCTCGCGCAGGACGATCACGCCGGCCTGGCGACCCGTGGTGGTGTCTCGCCGGTAGGAATAGAGATGCGGATCCTCGAAGGTGCATCCGCCGATGAGCTCTCCGTCGATCCCATGACGCCGCAGTTGCGCGAGCACTCCCCCGCGGACGTCGACCGCCGGTGTGCCCGCGCGCGTCGATGCCGCTGCCTCGGGCACCTGATCGGCAACCTCATCACGCACCTCGGGGCTTACCTCGTAGCAGCCTGGGCAGATGGCCGGCCCCACCCATGCCTGCACCGGCCCCTCGGGCGCCATCTCCTCGAGCGCGGCACCCACGACATCGGCCACGACCCCACGCCATCCGGCGTGCACGGCAGCCACGCGCCCGCCGGCGAGGTCGGCGAGCAGCACGGGGACGCAATCGGCCACCTGCACGGCGATGGCCAGGCCGACCTGGTCGGTGATGACGGCATCGGCCGCGGGTGGCTCATCGGGGATGGTGCGCAGCACCGCGACGTCGCGACCGTGCACCTGCCGCACCAGGGCGAGACCGGTGCAATCCACCATCGCTGCGACCGCACGCCTGTTTTCGAAGACGCGTGCGGGGTCATCGCCCACCGACCCCCCGAGGTTGAGCTCGGCGTACGGGCCGGTGCTCGCACCCCCCATGCGGTCGGTGAAGACCCACTCGGCACTGCGGCCCTCGCGCACGACCCGGCCGCGGGCGAGCACACCCACGGCGTGGGCTACTTGAGGAAGTCGGGGACGTCGAGGTCGTCGCCCGTGTCATCGAAGACGACGGTGCGCGGCTGCTGCACCGGACGCTTCGGCGGCTCAGGCGTCACGGGGATCTCAGCGCTGTCGCTCGAGGAAGACTGCTTCGCGGCGACGGCGGCGGCAAGCGGCGTCTCCTCCGCGATCTTCTTCGTCACCGGCTGCGCACGACGTGCCGGCGGGGTGCCTCCGTCGAAGCCTGCCGCGATGACGGTGACGCGAACCCCCGCACCGAGGGTGTCGGCGATGACGGCACCGAAGATGATGTTGGCATCGGGATGCGCCGCGTCGGAGACCATGCGTGCGGCCTCGTTGATCTCGAAGAGGCCGAGGTCTGACCCGCCGGACACCGAGAGCAGGACTCCGTGGGCTCCCTCGATACTCGCCTCGAGGAGGGGGCTCGAGATGGCCGCGGTGGCGGCCTCGACCGCGCGCTCCTCGCCGCGGGCGGATCCGATGCCCATGAGCGCAGAACCCGCACCCTGCATCACGGACTTCACATCGGCGAAGTCGAGGTTGATGAGACCGGGAGTGGTGATCAGGTCGGTGATCCCCGAGACACCCTGGAGCAGCACGTGATCGGCCTGACGGAAGGCGTCGATGACGCTGATGTTGCGGTCCGTCAGCGAAAGCAGTCGGTCGTTGGGAATGACGATGAGAGTGTCGACCTCAGCGCGCAGGGAGTCGACGCCCGTCTCCGCCTGCGACTGCCTGCGGCGTCCCTCGAATCCGAATGGGCGCGTGACCACGCCGATGGTGAGCGCGCCCAGGGACTTCGCGATGCGGGCTACGACGGGTGCGCCGCCGGTGCCGGTGCCGCCGCCCTCGCCCGCGGTGACGAAGACCATGTCGGCGCCGCGGAGCACCTCTTCGATCTCCTGCGCGTGGTCCTCGGCTGCCTGGCGCCCGACCTCGGGGTCAGCACCTGCGCCCAGGCCGCGGGTGAGCTCGCGGCCGATGTCCAACTTGACGTCGGCGTCGCTCATGAGCAGCGCCTGCGCGTCCGTGTTGATGGCGACGAACTCCACGCCCTTGAGGCCCACGTCGATCATGCGGTTGACGGCGTTGACGCCGCCGCCGCCAATCCCGACGACCTTGATGACGGCCAGGTAGTTCTGCGGTGCAGCCACGGGTGCATCCCTTCGGTGCGGTGCGCGAGCGTCCTCGTGCACCGTGCGGGCTGGCACGCGTAGATCTCAACTTCAAGTCGAAGATGAAATCCAAGATCCGGTGCCTCTCGCCATGAGGTTAAGGGTCAACCTCATGTCGAGCAAGAAGCCACGCCTGTCCCACGCTTCACATCTGGACATCTCATGGGGACATCACGTGAGGACTTCACGTCGGGACGTCACGTCTCCAGGAGCTCGGCTCGGACCTCGGTCGCCAGGTCGGCGACGTCCTCC
>CAYYZU010000111.1:0-6636 GCA_964476205.1 uncultured Actinomyces sp.
GTCGGGAGTGAGCCACGCCTCGCCGCAGGCCTCGTTGACCATCACGAGGTAGCGGATGGCGTCCTTGGAGGCGCGGATGCCGCCGGCCGGCTTCACCCCGATGCGCTGTCCCGTCTGGCGGTACCAGTCGCGGACCGCCTCGAGCAGGATGAGCGTGACGGGAAGGGTCGCGGCAGGACTCACCTTGCCGGTCGAGGTCTTGATGAAGTCCGCCCCGGCGAGCATCGCGAGGTAAGAGGCCCTGCGGACGTTGTCGTAGGTGCGCAACTCGCCAGTCTCGAAGATGACCTTGAGATGTGCCGTGCCGCAGGCCTCCTTGACGGCCACGATTTCGTCGTAGACATCGAGGTAGCGCCCTGCGAGGAAGGCACCGCGGTCGATGACCATGTCGATCTCATCTGCACCGTTGGCGACGGCGTCGCGGGTGTCGGCGAGTTTGACCGCCAGGCTGGCGCGTCCCGAGGGAAATGCGGTGGCGACTGCCGCGACGTGCAGGGCATCGCCCACGGCGTCGCGCGCAATCGCTGCCATGTCTCCGTAGACGCAGACTGCGGCGACGTGGGGTGTGGTCGGGTCCGTGGGATCGGGGCGGAGGGCCTTGGCGCAGAGGGCGCGAACCTTGCCGGGAGTGTCCATGCCCTCGAGGGTGGTGAGGTCCACCATCGAAATGGCCAGGTCGATGGCTCGCTCCTTGCTCGCTGCCTTGATGGATCGCGTCGACAGCATGGCGGCGCGTCCCTCGGCACCCACCTGGTCCACGCCGGGCAGGCCGTGGAGGTAGCGCCGCAGGGCCGCATTGCTCACGGTCGCGTCGGCGGCGAGGGCTGCGGTCACCCCGCCAGCGTAGCCAGGGGGTTAGCCGCGCGGGCGCGTGACCAAGGGCCAGTCCTTGATCCGCTCTCCCAGGCCGCACGTCCACTCGTCGAGCGTCGAGTAGTAGCAGTTGAAGATGCGCAGCCACCTGCGCTCCTCGACCGTCTGGCTTCCCCACCACAATTGGATGGCAGCCACCTTGATGGGGTAGACGATGGTGTCGATGGTCCCGGGGCCGATGTCGTTGTAGGGCTGCCACTTCCGCGGCTTGCCCACTTTGAACTGCTTGATGTCCACCCGGCTCGCATAGTTGTCATCCACGTAGTACTCCCCAAGGCACCGGATCATCTTCTTGGCGGTGGGGTAGGAGAGGTTCTTGCCGTCGATGCCCTGCGTGATTGGGCAGTCCAGGATCCCGGTGGGCTTGCGCTTGTCCGGCTTCTGCGCGTCAGGCAGGGGTGCCGTCGACGGCCGAATGCGATCCACCCAGGCACCCGTCTTGGGGATCGTGTACTCGCCGTAGGGCATGCCTGGCTGGATCGGATCCGTGCGCACCAGGTAGGTCTGATCGTTCTCCGCGATGACGACACCCGGTTCCCAAACGCCGATTCCGAGTGCATCCACCTCCACGCGGTCACCGACATTGAAGTCCTGCGCGGCGACGGCGGCAGGCGACGCCGTAAGGCCGATCAGGGCGATGAGGGAGACCAGGACGATGAGTGCGCGCTTCATGAAGCGAGGCTAGGGCGGTCGCGTCCTCGCAGGCCCGTCGAAGCCGAGGATGCATGCAGAAGTGAGGCTCTGTTATCCGCACCCGGCTAGACGTTCACGCGGGAGTACATCACGAGATCGTGGTGGAGCCCATCTGCCCGCACTTGCGCACGGCGCAGGACTCCCTCGCGCTCGAAGCCGGCCTTCTCCAGGCTGCGCTGCTCGGCGACGTTGTCGATATCCGTGGATGCCTCCACGCGGAACGCACTCTCCAGCAGGTGGTCGGCGAGGAGGCGCTGGGCGATCGTCCCCCAACCCTGGCCGCGCCACTCCGGGGCGAGTGCGATGCCCATCGACCATGCGCGAGAGCCGACCGTGGGGCCGTAGTGGACGGCGTGCCACGACATCGTCCCGATGATCGCGCCGTCGACGACGATGACCGCTCGGTGGTGATGTCCGGGCACCCGCTGGCCGTCGTCCCAGGCATCCCACTCGGAGGAGTCATCCGGGCAGGTGTCGTCGTCCGAGCGCGGACGGATGACGCAACGGTGGCCGTCGACCTCCGCGGTGGCGATCATGCGCCGAGGCGCTCGCGCACGGCGATGGCAAGTCGGTCGAGGGTGGCATCTGCCTCCTCGCGCGCGATCGCAAGGCCGGCTCCGTCGACGCGGCGTACGACCTCGAGGTAGCACTTGACCTTGGGCTCCGTCCCGCTGGGCCGGACGATGACGCGCGCGCTGGGGAGGCGCAGAAGGATGCCATCGGTGGGCGGCAGCCCGTCGGCACCGTCGGTGAGGTCGACGATGGCTTCGACGGGTACGCCGCCCAGGTCCCGAGGCGGGTCCGCTCTGAGGCTGTCGACAGCGCTGGCGATCAGCTCGGGTGTCGGCAGGCGCAAGGAGACCTGACGCGTGGCGTGCACGCCGTGGCGCAGCGCGAGCTCGTCCAGCACGTCGAAGACCGTGCGGCCCTCGGCATTGAGTGCTGCGACGAGCTCGAGGGCGAGTAGTGCCGCCGTGATGCCGTCTTTGTCAGCGACGTGCCGCGGGTCGACGCAGTAGCCCAGAGCCTCCTCGTAGCCGTAGCCAAGGTCGGGCGCGCGCGAGATCCACTTGAAGCCCGTGAGAGTGGTGGTGAAGGGGACCCCGGCGTCCTCGGCGATGCGCTGGAGCATCGTGGAGGAGACCAGTGACGCTGCCATGGTCCCGGTGAATCCTCCGCGTCGGAGCAGCCACCAGCCGAGCAGCCAGCCGACCTCGTCACCGCTGAGTGCCACCCACTCCCCGGGCGTGCGGGCATCGGCATGGGCGGGCCTGCCGTGGGGCACTCCGACAGCGAGGGCGCAGCGATCTGCATCGGGATCCGTCGCGATGATCACGTCGACGTTGATACGTCGGCCCTCGGTCATGGCGAGGTCGAGGGCTCCGGCCTCCTCAGGGTTGGGGAAGGCCACGGTGGGGAAGTCGGGATCGGGGTCGCGCTGCTCCTCGACGGTGAAGGGCGCGGGGAAACCCGCGCGCGTGGCGGCCTCCTGGAGCACCGCCGACCCGACGCCGTGCATGGCCGTGTGCAGGCTGACGACGTCGCGGGGCGTGTCGTGAAGCGGCACCTGCGCCGCCTGCGCGACGTAGGCATCGACGATGTCATCGCCGAGGGTGTCGTGGTCATCGGAGCGAGGGAGCTGTGCAACCGGTCCGGCCGCGGCGATGAGAGCGGCGATCTCAGCATCCGCGGGAGGCACGATCTGGCGGCCGTCCCCGAGGTAGACCTTCAGGCCGTTGTCCTGCGCGGGGTTGTGGCTGGCGGTCACCATCAGGCCCGCGTCCGCCCCCAGTGCGCGTACGGCGTACGCCAGCACGGGCGTGGGCAGGGCGCGGGGGAGCACCAGTGCCTTGACTCCGGCTCCCGCAAGGATCTCGGCGCAATCACGCGCGAACCGCGCGGAGTTGTGCCGGGCATCGAAGCCGATCACCGCAGTGGGGTGCTCATGCTGAGCGAGAAGGTACGCCGCGATCCCTGCCGCAGCGCGCGAGACGGTCACGCGGTTCATCCGATGCGGTCCCGGGCCCATGCTGCCGCGCAGCCCCGCGGTGCCGAACTCCAGGGGTCCGCGGAAGGCATCGGCGATCTCTGCTTGCGCGGCTGCGTCACCCGCGGCAGCCGCATCGAGCAGCCGCTGCAACTCGGTGCGCGTCGCCGTGTCAGGATCGTCGGCGAGCCACTGCTCGGGGCCCGGCGACCCGGCCCAGCCGCCCCTGTTGGTCCGCACTAGAGCCGCCGGATCACCTGGGCGAGCAGGGAGCCCATCCGCGAGGCGGACGCCTTGCCCGCGGCGAGCACCTCCTCGTGGCTCAGTGGTTCGCCGGTCATGCCGGCCGCGAGGTTGGTGACCAGCGACAGGCCGAGAATCTCCATCCCTGCCTCGCGTGCGGCGATTGCCTCCTGCACCGTGGACATGCCCACGAGCGTGCCCCCGATTGCTCGCACCATGCCGATCTCCGCGGGCGTTTCGTACTGAGGCCCGAGGAATTGTGCGTAGACGCCCTCGTCGAGCGTGGGGTCGATGTCGTGCGCGATGGCGCGCAGGCGCGAGGAGTAGAGATCGGTCATATCGATGAACGTCGCCCCACGCAGCGGAGTGACACCGAAGAGGTTCAGGTGATCGCTGATGAGCACGGGGGTGCCCGGAGTCCACGAGGGATCGAGTCCTCCGCACCCGTTGGTGAGCACCACGACGCGACACCCGGCGGCGGCAGCGGTGCGCACGGCGTGGACGACGGCGTCGACGCCGTGGCCCTCGTAGAGATGCGTGCGGCCAAGGAAGACGAGCACAGGGGTGCCGTCGGCGTCCACGCTGCGGATCCGACCGTGGTGACCGTCGGCGACAGGAGCTCGGAAGCCAGGCAACGTATGCGCGTCGATCTCGGCGACCGTGGTGCCGAGTGCATCGGCGGCCGGACCCCAGCCCGAGCCGAGAATCACCGCGACGTCATGACGTGGGACACCTGTCGCCTCGGCAAGCGCTGCGGCGGCCTCGCGTGCTGCAGCCTGGGGATCGGCATGGACGTCGGTCATGCGCGCGACGCTAGCAGCGTGGTTCCGCGGTGGGTCCCATGTCCCGGCCTCGGGACCCCCATCCCCACATTTCCCCCGTCCCGACACGGCGCTCGCCCCGAGATCTCGCCAGTTGCACGACGCTGTCAGGCCTCTGCCGTCGTGTAACTGGCGAAAACTGGTGGATGCATGCCGATCAGGCGCAGGGGTGCTGGCGCAAAAGCTCGACGTAGTCGTCGGGTGCGCCTCCCGCAGCGGCGGCGTCGGCGATCATGGCGAGATAGTCGGCTGACGGCAGCCCGCCCTCATAGGCATCCAGGACGTAGAGCCACGCGAGCACGCTGCCTTCGAGGGTCTGCACGCGCACGCGAATCTTGCTCCACAGTCCGAGCGAGATTCCCTCCCACGCATCCAGCGAGGCCTCGTCGAGGGGGTGCATGTCGTAGAGGACGACGAAGACGGAACTGCCCGGCTCCTCGACGACCATGGAGAGCGCACCGTCCCAGCCACGGTCCTCGCCGCCAAAGGTCAGCCGCCAGCCCTCGAGCCACCCGGTGCCGGCGACGGGCGAGTAGGGAGCCCGCTCCGCCATGCGCTGTGGATCGAGGTTGGAGCCGTACGCCGCGTAGAGCGCCACACGACCAGGGTACGGGCGCAGGCGCCTGCCGTGGGCCGTCCGGCCAAGGTCATCTGACACGAGTTCATCGGACACGGGGCCATCCGACACAATGGCGCCGTGGCGTCGGTCGTGATCATCGGTGCAGGACCCGGAGGCTATGAGGCCGCGCTCGTGGCAGCGCAGCTCGGGGCCCGGGTGACCATCGTCGACACCGGAGGCCCGGGTGGCTCCGCCGTCCTCACCGACTGCGTGCCGAGCAAGACTCTCATCGCGACCGCCGACCTCCTGGCAGTGACGGCGGAGGCGGGTTCCCTGGGCATCCGGGTCGATGGCGATGCCCCGCGCGGCACCCTGAGCGTCGACCTGGCCGCGGTCAATCGCCGGGTCAAGGAGCTCGCCACGGCGCAGAGCCGCGACATTGCCGCCCGCCTCGAGCGTGACGGTGTCAGCTACATCCGCGGTCGCGGGCGACTCGCATCCCCGTCCCGCGTCATTGCCGACACAGATGCGGGCGACGTGACCCTCGACGCCGACGTCATCCTCATCGCCACCGGCGCCCGCCCGCGCATTCTCGACGAGGCGCGCCCCGATGGCGAGCGCATCCTCACCTGGGATCAGGTCTACGACCTCGACGAGGTGCCCGAGCGCCTCATCGTCGTGGGTTCGGGCGTGACCGGCGCGGAGTTTGCCTCGGCTTACCACGCACTCGGTTCACAGGTCGTGCTCGTGTCGAGCCGGGATCGCGTCCTCCCCGGAGAGGATCCGGACGCTGCCGCGGTGATCGAGGACGCGTTCACCAGTCGCGGCATGACCGTGCTCGAGCGGGCACGCGCCCAGGCGGTGCGGCGTACCGAAGACGGCGTCATCGTGACCCTCGCAGACGGGTCTACTGTCGAGGGCACCCACGCACTGCTCGCCCTGGGCTCGGTGCCCAACACCGAGGACCTCGGCCTCGCGGAGGCCGGTGTCGAGGTCGACGACCGAGGCTTCATCACCGTCGACCGCGTCTCGCGTACGACGGCCCGCGGCGTCTACGCCGCGGGGGACTGCACGGGCGTCCTCATGCTCGCCTCCGTGGCAGCCATGCAGGGGCGCATCGCGATGTGGCACTCGCTCGGAGATTCCGTGGGCCCCCTCGACCGCTCCCACGTGTCGAGCACGGTCTTCACCACGCCCGAGATCGCCACGGTGGGCGTCACGCAGCGCGAGGTGGACGAGGGGATCGTGCGCGCTGAGTCGGTGCTGCTGCCGCTCGACACCAATGCGCGGGCCAAGATGCAGGACATTCGTCACGGCTTCGTCAAGCTCTTCTGTCGACCGAGCACGCGCATCATCATCGGTGGCGTCGTGGTGGGCCCGCGCGCGAGCGAGCTCATTCACCCCATCGCGGTGGCCGTGGACGCACGCCTCACGGTCGATCAGTTGGCGGGGACCTTCAC